>CAMLSH010000182.1 GCA_946482625.1 uncultured Opitutaceae bacterium | reverse complement strand
AAGGCCCTCGTGGCGCTGCATGTTTTTCTCAAACCGCTCGGCCAACACTTGGAGCACTTTCTCGCGCTGCTCCAACGACAACGCTTTCTGAGAGCTTTGGGTAGTCTTCATGAAAGGAGAACGAGGCGGGCCACGGTTGCTGCGCAATCCTCACAGATGCTCTTCGTAGGTGATGTCGATCTTGGCGGCGAACGCCTTTTTCTTCGCCGTGCCCTGGAACCGGATACTGTGCGTGAGTTCGTCGTAGACGTAGCCGTTCTCGGGATCGGCGCCCACGTCCTCGCCATCGACCAGCACGCGAAGGCTCTTCTTGTAGAACGACGCCGTGGGTCCGACTGGTTCAAGCGCGACCGCGACCGTGTCCGCAATGCGATCGCCGAGCGCTGCCAGCGGAGCGGAAAAATCGCTCTCGATGTTCAGCACAGTGCCACCCGTGAGTTCGGCCGCGCGGCGGTGCGACACGTTCTTCGGCGAGACCACCGCGTGCATCTCCAGCTTTCCGCGCTTGTTTCCCTTAACGATGATGAAGGGACGCAGCACCCAGTAATTGATGTAGCCGTCGAGTGTCTGGCGCTTCTCGGGATTACGCGCGTTGTATTGATTGAGCAGGTCCGGCAGTTTGCCGTCTTCCATCCACTCGGCCCGCGGAGCGCCGTTCTTTTGATCCTTCCAGGAGGCCATGCGCGTCTCTTCCTCATCCATAAAAAACACCACGATGGTCGTGGCGTCGGGCCGCAAAAACGAGTGCTGCTTATTATAGAAGCCGGCGACGAAATTATACACCGCCGTAAACGCCGTGCGGTTGCTGTCGCCATTGGTGCCCACCTTCACGAGTTCGGCGAAAATGCTGTCGGGCGTCGTCGGCGTAACCCATGGCTGCGCCATCACGGGAAGCGATACGAGCGTGCCATTGCTCGCGACGCGCTTGGTGATCTGCTTCGGCCGGTCGCGGCGGTCGAGTACAGGCTTGCCCGCCTGATCGAGCTGCACCGAGCGGACCTCTTTAAAATAAGGCTGATCGTCTGCGCGACGACCGGGGTCCGCGTTCACGAAATCCGTCGTCAGCACTCCGATGCGATAATCCAGATCCCGCTCGCGGAAGAGCTGACGAAAGCGGCTCAAGTTATCGGCAATGCGACTTTGATGCTCCGCCATGGACGGCGAATTATTGATCACAAAAACCAGGTCGACTTCACGGCTACGGGAACGGTCCACCGCCATCCGCTTCACGTTGCGGATCGGTTCGACTTTGACCGAGACGACATTCTCCACGCCGAGATGCGTGTTATTTTCGTCGAAGGTGTAATACCTGAACCGGTCGTCGCCGATGAAGCCCGGATTAGGCGCATAGCTGAGTTCTCCGGTGGATCGTTCGAGCTTGGCCGCGCCGTTCTGCGGCTTGGCCTTGTCGTCCAGGACGTAGGCGATCTTCGCGTCGGTGATGCTTGAGCGGTCCGCCTCCGTCATGAAGTCCTCGTGGCTGGGCAGCTTCTGCGCAACCAGCGTGTTCGGCCGCGTCACGAGCGAAACTTCGCGAACCACCATCGCCCGCTCACGATCCGCGCTGACCTCGAATTTCTCCAGGATGACCGGAGCCGGCGGTGCGATCTTGATCGAGACTGTATTCTTAAACAGGAGACCGGACGTTTCGTTGCGCACCGTGTAGGCGAACGAGTCTTCCCCCGCAAAACCCTCCTGCGGTTGATACGCAAAATAGCCCAGGCGGGCGGTCTTGTTTTTAAAAAAATCAGCGTCGTCGCCGCCAGCCAGGCCCACTCGCCCATAGAGAGGGTCCGCCGTGATGGTGTAAATCAGGTCGGCCCGCGTCTCCGCACTCAAGACCTCGGGAGCGACGGCGAGCTGCCCGTGCACGCCCGTTCCTTCCGCCTCAAACGTCATGGGAGTCGTCGCAACGATGACGTTGGCGTCTCCAGCTGCAGCAGAGCTGGCAGCAGAGGCCGGCTCGCTCGCAGTCGTAGGCGTCGCGGCGGCAAAGCCGGGCGATCCCGCCAACAACAATCCGAAGGACAGAACGCGCACGCACAGACGGGCGGTGATTTCGAGGTTCATAGTGGTGAAAGCGATGCGGCACATAACGTCTGCATCCGTCAAGCTAACCACCGTTAGGTTCCGCAACCCGAGGCGTTGTTCGCCTCACGGAGAATCAAGCGCTCCGGCCCAGTCGCGGTGTTTCCGGCGGCTCCTGCCGTCACTCAAAGCCGGCCTTCTCGCGTTGCAGCGCCAAGTTAAGGCGGCGAGTTGCGACGGCGCGAGTTCCTCCTCATGAAAGGACCAGTGCCAGAAACCCGCGCCCAAACCCGGTCCGCTTTCTCCGAAACGACGCTCGACGTCCTCGTCATCGGCGGCGGAATCACTGGCAGCGGGATCGCTCGCGACGCCAGCATGCGCGGCCTGCGCACCGGACTCGTCGACCGACACGATTTCGCCTTTGGCACCAGCAGCCGCTCCAGCCGCCTCCTCCACGGTGGACTCCGTTACCTCGAACAGGGCCGCATCGGCCTGGTGCGTGAAGCGAGTATCGAAAAAAAGACTCTTCGCGCCATCGCGCCCCATCTCGCCGAGCCTATGGGATTCGTTTTTCCCGCATACGCATCCGGCCGGCGTCCGCTTTGGCAGCTCCGCGTGGGCGTGAAACTCTACGATCTCCTCTGCAGCGGCCATAACTTCAATCCCTCCCGCAGTTTCTCTCGCGACGAAACCCTGCGTCTGCTGCCGGGGCTCAACGACGACGGCCTGCGCGGTTCAGTCCGCTATTTCGACGCTTTGACCAACGACGCCCGTCTCGTCCTCGACACGCTCCAGTCGGCCGTCGCCCACGGCGCACATGTATCCAATTACACCTGCTTCCGCGACGCGACGCGCACCGGCGATGTGTGGACCTGCGAAGTGGAGGACGCGCTCACGCACGAAGCCTTCAGCGTCCGCTCCCGCACACTGATCAACGCCACCGGCCCATGGGCCCAGCAGCTCCCGCACAGCGCCGTAAAACTCCGCCTGAGCAAAGGCATTCACCTCGTCTTCGACCGCACGCGCCTGCCAGTCATCGACGCCGTCGTGATGACCGAGGGAAAACGTATCCTCTTTGTCATTCCGTGGGGTGAACGCGTCATCGTCGGCACGACCGACACCGACTATCAGGCGGCCCCCGAAGACGTCCGCGTCGATCCCGCGGACATCGCCTACCTCTTGCGGGCCGTAAACGAATCCTTCCCACAGGCCGCTCTGCGCGAGCACGACATCGTCAGCTCTTGGGCCGGATTACGTCCGTTGATCGCCGACTCCGACGGCGCGCCCTCCGACATCTCGCGCGCCCATCAAATCACGTCGCCCGAACCCGGTTGGTGGGATGTTACCGGCGGCAAACTCACGACTTACCGCCTCATGGCCGAACAGACGGTGGATAAACTCCTGTGGCATCTCGGGCGTTCCGCTCCCCCCTGTCGCACCGCTATCGAGCCACTGCTCCCCACGGCCTCCCAAGAAAACGTCAGCGCAACAATTCCGCCGCCTCCCACGCGCGCAGCCGTCGAGCACTACGTCAGAAACGAATGGGCGATCCACCTCGACGACGTGATGTGGCGTCGCAGCAGCTGGCGTTTTTATCATGCCGACTCCGCGCGCCTCGCAGAAAAAGTCGCCGGTTGGATGGGCGAATTCCTCGGCTGGTCGCCCGACGAACTTCGCCGGGAACTCGCGGAGTATCGACAGTCCCTCGCTCACGACGCGCAACCTCCGCCCGCAACGTAGCCGCCACTCACCCCATTCCGCTAAGCCAGCCCCGGGCCGCCCGCGTCTAAAAGTTGCCCGCGCAAACGAAGCCCGTCGCCGAGTTTCGCGTCCCAATGCTTGCCCGCCGCGTCGCCGCCTCCTTTCGTCGTTCTCGCCGATGTTCACTCTCCGCGCCCTGCTCGACCGACACCCAACACTTCTACTGATCGACTCGGCCTCCGCGCGCATCCAGGTCGGCCTCCTCCGCCACAGTCGCGAACCGCTCTGGGAAGCCGCCAACGAGGAGGCCGGCAGCGCGCTCTTCTCGCTCACCGAAAAACTCCTCGTTCGCGCAAGCGCATCGTCTCTCCACCTCTCGGGCGCTGCACCCGCCTCATCGTATTCCCCGAGCCATAAGTCCCTCCCGCTTTCCGCCATCGACGCCTTCGTCTTCTGCGACGGCCCCGGCTCCGTCCTCGGCATCCGCACCGCCGCCGTCGCGCTCCGCACTTGGTGCGCGCTGCATCCACGGCCCAGCTACGCCTATACGAGCCTCGCGATCGTCGCGCATTCACTCGCGCTCAACGAAACCCTCCGCGACTTTTCCGTTATCTCCGACGCCCGCCGCGAAACCTGGCACCGCGTCACCGTCGATTCCTCCGGCTCCGTTTCTCCCCTTCACCGCACGCCCGCTTCTGAACTCACCGGCCCGCTCGTTCTCCCCGAAAATTTCCGCCACTGGTCCGCGCTCCCGCCTGGCACTCGCACCGTTCCTTACGATCTCGCCACGCAACTCCCCGCGCTCGCCAACACGCCGCTCTTCATCGACGCACCCGAGCCCGACGCCTTCCTCCACGAAGAACCGTCCTATCAAACCTGGACCCCAAAAATCCACCGCGCCCCGATCTGATTCTCGGCTTCCTTTCCAACTTTCCAGCCTTCCACATGATCAGTTCCGCCGCCTCCATCCCCTGATTCCGCGCCTCCGCTCTTCAGCGTTTCCGCGATAAACTTGCCGCCTCTTCCACGCTTCCCTCGTGCACACCCACTCCCGCCTCCCGCTCCGTTGCTGGGCTGAAATCGATCTCGCCGTCCTCGAGCGCAACCTGCACCTCATCCGCGCCTCGCTCCCGCGCCACATGCGCTACGTCGCCGTCGTCAAAGCCGATGCCTACGGCCACGGCCTCCCGCAGACCGCCGCCCGCCTCATGCACGCCGGCGCCGATCTCTTCGCCGTCGCCAACCTCGCCGAAGCCGCCGCCCTCCGCGAGATCGGCCCCGGCTGGCCCATCCTTCTCCTCAGCCCGCTCCTTCCCGACGAAGATCGCTACGTCGCCGAATACGACCTAACCGCCACCGTTTCCACGAGCGACGAAGTCCGCCGCCTCGAAGCCGTCGGCCGCGTCGCCGGTCGCCCGATACACGTCCACTTGAAGATCGACACCGGCATGGGCCGCCTCGGCGTCTGGCACGAAGAGGCCGAGAAACTCTACGCCGAGATCCGCGCCACCGAGCACGTGAAACTCGCCGGTGTGTTCACGCACTTTTCCAGCCCCGACGACGACCCCGCCTTCACCGCCGAGCAACGCCGCCGCTTCCTCGCCGCCCTCGCCCGGTGCCCCGGCCTCGAACTCAGCCAGCTCTTCGTCCACGCCGACAACTCCGCCGGCCTCGAAACCCTCGAAGCCGCCGGCCCCTTCAACGCCGTCCGCATCGGCCTCCTCCAGTTCGGCATCCTCCCCCGCCGCGAATCCCTCCTCGCGCAAGTCCGTGCCGAGCCCGTATTCAGTTTCAAGACACGCGTCGGCATCGTGAAAAAACTCCCCGCCGGCACCGCCATCAGCTACGGCCGCACGTACACGTTGAAACGCGAAACCACGATCGCCGTCCTCACCGCCGGTTACGGTGACGGCATCCCCCGCGCCGCCAGCAACCGCGCCCAAGTCCTCCTTCGTGGTTCGCGTTGTCCCGTGCTCGGCCGCGTCACCATGGATCAAACGATCGTCGACGTGACCGACATCCCCGGCGTCACCAGCGGCGACGAAGCAGTCATCGTCGGCCGCCAAGGCGAAGGCGAAATCACCCTCGCCGAATTCAGCCGCTCCTCCGACACGATCCCATGGGAAACCCTCTGCTCCGTGACAAAGCGCGTCCCGAGACTCTACAAAACCTCCCTCGGCCTCTGAGCCTCCGATATTCGACAGCGGTGCCTCGGCGCCGCTGTCCCGCGAGGCTCGGCCGAGCTCCGCATCGTTCTCGTTCGCTCCCGAACCCGCGTCCGGTTCCACCCCTCCCCATAGGTCCTATAAGTCCCATAGGACTCATATGCCCTATTCCGTCAGTCATCGTTCCTCTCAACGCGCCGCCCACCTGCACCTCGCGTCCGCCTTGGCTTCTTTGCGTCTTCGCGCTTCAACCACCGCATCGAAACTCGGGAAAAAACGTCGCCTGCGTTGAACCTTCCGTACTCTCGCGCATTCCACTGAGACAAACCCCGCGTGTCTCCACCCGATCCCCAGCTCCTCCGCGCCGCTCGCGCGCACGACTTCGCCGCCTGGGATCGCCTCCTCAAAGCCCACCAGCTCCCGCTCTACACCTACATCGCCGAACTCATCCGCGACGACACCACCGCCCTCGACCTCGTCCAAGAAACCTTCGCTTCCGCCGTCCGCCACGTCGCCACCCTGCGCGACGACGCCCGCTTCACCTCCTGGCTCTTCGGCATCGCCCACCAGAAATGCGTCCAACACCTCCGCCGCGCCCGCCGCACCGACGCCCGCTTTGTTGATGCGTCCGCGCTCACTTCCATTTCGGAGAACACCTCCGACTCCTCAGCGTCCGCCGATCCCCTCGCCAACATCGCCGACCCCGCCTCCGACGATCCGCTCGCACAACTCCTCCGCCGCGAAGACGCCGCCGCCCTCTTCGCCCTCGTCGAAACACTCCCACTTCCCCAGCGCTCCGTCCTCCTGCTGCACATCCTCGAAGACTTCCCGCTCGACGAGATCGCCCGCATCACTGCCGCCCCACTCGGCACCGTGAAATCCCGCCTCCACCACGCCAAACGCGCCCTCCGCCAGCTTCTCACCGCACCGCCGCTTATCACGCCGTCGGTCATTACACCGCCCGTCGCAACGCCCACAGCCAACGCCACACCGCCATGAAACGATCCCCCCGCGCCTGGCTCCTCGACCGCCACCAAGCCGCCGAAGCCGCGCTCGACACCGCCCGCCACACCACACTCAACGAAGCGCTCCGTCCTGCCGACGACGCCACCGTCACCATTTCCCAACTACTCCCCGCACTCTTCCTCCCCAACCGCCGCCTCTGGACCGCCCTCGCCGCCACTTGGCTGCTGCTCGTCACCCTGCACATTTCCCAACGCGCCGCCTCGCCAATCTCCGCGCCGGCTCCACTCGAAGCAAAAGCCCACGAACGGACCGAACTCGCCGCTCGCACCGATTCATTCCTCAACCGCCAAGCCCAGCTCCATGCCCTTCTCCGCTAAAACCATCCGCCGCCTCCGCCGCGGCCTGATTAGCCTCGCGTGTGTCACCACGCTTCTTGCGATCATCTGGCTGGCCGAGGACTGGCGCAGCCAACGCAACTGGACCCGCTTTATCGCTGAGCAGGAACGTCTCGGAACACCTGTCACCGAATCACCCCAAAGCGAACACGTGCCGCCCGATGAAAACTTTTTCGAGACCGCAGCCATCAAAAATCTTCTCTTCGGTACCGAGCCAAACCTCGCCCGAAAATCACTTCGCGACCTCAGTAAGT
>CAMLSH010000181.1 GCA_946482625.1 uncultured Opitutaceae bacterium | reverse complement strand
TCCACGCCGCTGGGTTTGATGGCGAAGATGCCTTTGGCGCGGTCGATGGCGGAGGCGTTGCCGAAGGTGAGATTGATGAGGCCGTGCTTGGGCAGGGCGATGTTGGCTTCGTAGGCTTCGCGTTTGAGTTCTTCGAGCATGGGAGCGGAATCGGAGGAGGGGCGGAACAGTCGGAAAGTTACACAGAGGACACGAGAGGAGGCACGGAGGTCACGGAGAAAAACGGAGGCTGCGACTGAAGTGAGCGAGAGGGGTGATGCTGTTCCGTCACATGCGGGAGCGAGTTTCCGCGTCGGATGGGGGTCGTGAAAAAGGCCGGTCCTTTTGTGGGGACCGGCCGGTGGGCCCGAAGCGGGGCGTTGAGGATAACGCGCACTACCTCGGAACTATCAGGCGCGGGAGCAGCCTGGAGCTTAGGTGTCTTGATCAGCGCGGGATGATTTTGCAGCGGCCGTTTTCCAGCTCACCGATGAAGCGCACGCGGTTCGAGGTGAAGGAGCGACCCTGACTGATGTAGAACTCCACGTAGCCTTCACCGTCGAAGGTCCAGTGGCCGGGCCAGCCAGGTTTGGCGGCGAAGTTTTCGAGCGTCACGACGAGATCGGTGACGCGGACGGCGTTGTTGCCGGGGCGCCAGGTGGTGCGGAAATAGTTTTCGGCGCCTTGCTGCGCGGCGTGACGAGCGCGGTCTTCGACGCTGGCGGCGCGTGCTTCCTCCGACCGGATTTGCGCGTTGTTGATGGTGGCGGCTTTTTGCTGCTCGCGAGCGATTTTGGCGGCTTGTGCCTGTTCGTACGCGCGCAGTTTGCGGCGGTCGGCTTCGATCGTTGCCTTGCGGGTTTCTTCCTCGGCCTTCTCACGGACGGCGGCGGCTTGGTCGACCGGATAGCGAGCCTGCATCGCCTCGGGTAGTTTCGTTTTGTCCAGTTTTGCGATGCCGCCTTCGTAGCGGACGGTGATGTGTGTAGGCGTCTCGGATACGAAGGCCGCGCCTTTGTAGAGACGGCCGTCGGTGAGGGTGATGTCGCCGAGCTTTACGGGCGGGACGTCCTGGGCGTGTGCGACGCTGGCGATCGCCAAAAGCGCTAACATGAAGCGGAGAGTTTTCATGATGGAGTGTGATGAACGGTACCTCCCTGCCTGTTTGAGGCGCGGGTTAATGCCGCGTCCTTCCTAGAAGAGCGATGTCGCAAGGCCAGTCTGCTCTTGGACGTTGGCGGCTCTTTACGCGTTTTTCCAATCGCGGGAGGCGCGTGGATAAATAGCGAGGATGCGACGCCGTTTTCCGCGCAAACGCGCGCCAAAAAAAGACCGGTCAGATGGAGGGCGGCTGACCGGCTGAAATGGCGGCTTTGGAAGACGCGGCGCGGCGAGGGAGGTACGTATCTTCACCGGAAGAAACGCGCCGGGATGGCGCGTTCCACCTTGGCGGCATCGGTCACTGTAAACTCAGGTGAGAGGTGCGGGTTTGTGTTCCGGCGCTTTCGGAACGGAAAGCGAGATGGCGACGGACAGCGCAAGGATGGCGCCGATGATCCCGAGGGACCAGGTGACGGGGAATTTTCCGCCGAAGGCGTCGTTGAGCCAGACCATCTTGAGGCCGACGAAGACGAGGATGATGCCGAGGCCGTACTTGAGGGCCCAGAACGTGTGCATGACGCCGGCGAGGAGGAAGAATAGGGCGCGCAGTCCTAGAATCGCGAATACGTTGGAGGTGAAAACGATCAGCGGCTCCTTGGTGATCGCGAAGATGGCGGGGACGGAATCGACGGCAAAGACGATGTCGCTGAGCTCGATGAAGACGAGGGCGACGAGAAGCGGAGTGGCGTGGAGCACGCCGCTTTTGCGGAGGAAAAAGCGGTCGCCTTCGAGCTGGGGCGTGACCGGAATCATGCGGCGGAGGAGACGGATGATCGGGTTCTTCTCGGGCTCGATGGGTTTCTCGGGTGCGAAAAGGATTTTGATGCCGGTGAGAATGAGGAAGCCGCCGAAGACCCAGAGAATCCAGTGCCACTGCATCAGCACGGCACCGAGGGAGATGAAGATGATGCGGAAAATCAGCGCGCCGAGAATGCCGAAGAAGAGGACGCGGTGCTGGTATTTCGCGGGGATGGCGAAGAAGGAAAAAACGACGACAAAGACGAAAATGTTATCCACCGAGAGGGACTTCTCGATGACGAACCCGGTGAGGAATTCCAACGCGGTCTGATCGGCGAGCGCCGCCGCTTGCGCGAGCGTGAGGCCCTCGGCGAGGAGGCGCGGATCTTGGGGGAATTTCCAATGGGCGTATTTCCAGAGTCCGAAACAAAAGAGCATCGCCAGACTGATCCAGACGATGCTCCAAGTGAGGGCTTCCTTCGGTTTTACCTCGTGGGCGTCTCGATGAAAGACGCCGAGATCGAGGGCGAGCAATCCGAGCACGCCGAGCGTGAAGAGGGCGTAGAACCACCAATAATCGGCGAGGGGGAACAGGCTGTAGGCAGGCATTCAGTTGAAAGATGGAGCGGAGGCTGGACGGGCGTCGCGTGGGTTATCGACAGATGCGAGCGGCGCGCATGTGGTGTGACCTGCGATGAGCGCGTGAGCTGGACCGGCCGCGGCGTTGCAGCGAGCGCTCGCGCAGGCGGTCCTCGATATCTTCGATGGCGCGCGTGAAGGCTTGGACGGCGGTGTTGTCGATGCGTTCGGTGCTCAGATCGGGACCGGGAACGGCGAGGTGAATTTCGACGCGGAAGGGTGGGCTGGCATCTGTGCGGTGTTCGACGAGAACGGTCGCGTCGTCGATGCGGACGCGGTCGGCAAGAGTAAGCAGGCGGGTCTCAATGAGGGCATCGATGCTGCGGGGCGAACGAAGGGTGTGGTTGCGGATCGTGAGTTTCATCGGTGTTGGAAGCGGGCAGGTTGTCGGAGGAGCGACGTTGACGGCGTAAAGATTAGCGGCAGAAACCCGGTTCGACTAATACGATGTTTGCGCCGAATGCTTAGGATTAACCGAAATGAGCAATGCTGTGGACTGGCTGAACTATCATCATCTCCGCTATTTCTGGACGGTCGCCAAAGAAGGCGGGTTGCGTCAGGCGGCGGAGCGGTTGCATGTGTCGCAGCCATCGATCTCGGCACAAATCCGTGAGCTGGAGGAGGCGCTCGGAGAGAAGCTCTTCCGGCGACAGGGCCGGGCCAATGTGTTGACCGATGCGGGGCAGATCGCGCTGCGCTATGCGGACGAGATTTTCAATTTGGGGCGCGAGCTATCGAATGCGGTGAAACAAAGTCCGTCGGCGCAGGCGATCCGGCTGCACGTGGGCGTGGCGGATGCGGTGCCGAAGCTGGTGACGCACGAAATCTTGAAGCCGGTTTTCGACATGGCGCAGCAGGTTCATGTGATCTGCCGTGAGGGAAAGGCGGCGGAGCTGATCGCGCATCTGGCGGCGCACCGGCTCGATATCGTGCTGGCGGACGAGCCTGCTTCGAGTTCGCACCAAGGGCGGGTGTTTAATCACCACCTCGGAGAATCGGGCGTGACGTTTTGCGCGGAGAGGAAGATGGCGGCGCAGCTGAAACGCGGGTTTCCGAAGTCGTTGCATCTCGCGCGTGCGTTGTTGCCGGCGGAGACGACGGCGTTGCGGCGCTCGCTCGAGAAGTGGTTTCGCTCCATCGGAGTGCGTCCGCAGGTGATCGCGGACTTCGAAGATGCCGCTCTGATGAAAGTGGTGGCGGCGGAGGGGAAGGGGTTTGTGGCGATTCCGACGGTCGTGGCGACGGAAGCCACGGCTCGTTACGGGCTGCACGTGATCGGGGCCACAGATCGTTGCCACGACAACGTGTACGCCATCACGGCGGAGAGAAAAATTTCGCACCCGGCGGTGACATTGATCACCGAGGGTGCGCGGGAGTTGTTCGCGACGTGAGGCGGATGAGGGGGATTCGGTTTGCGGAAAATCCACTTGATCCCGGCGTAGTGTTTTTCGCCACCGGCTTTGCCGGCGGTGGGTTGGATCGAGATCCGCGTCGCGGATACAGGGCTGTCGATCGCGGCGGCCTTGGGGCGATATTTTTGTTGAACCTAGATGTTGGAAGTATCGCTCTATTTACGATGACTTGGGCGGATGGAGTAAGGGAGCGGGCGCCTTATTTTTTGTGCGAGTGTTTCAAGCGGCGCAGGGCGAGCGCGAGAGACGGCAAGGCGAGCAGGGATAGGAAACTCGCGTACGGCAACCAGCGGAGGAAGACGCTGGCCAGCGCGTTTTCCTGAACGCTCCGCCATGCCGTGGCGCTATTCGCGTCGAGAGCGAAGGCGAGTCCGCCCAGTGCGATTTCGCGGGCGACGGAGATGCCGCCGAAGGCAATTTCGTGGGCGAAAGCGAGACCGCCGACGGCCAGTTCCCAACCGAAGGCAAGGCCACCGACGGAGATGGCGCCGAAGGATGCACCGCCGAAGGCGAGAGCGCCTAGCGCAAGACCGCCGACGGAGAAAAGACCGAGGCCGACGCCGGCTAGCGAAACGGGAGCGAGAGCGATGCCGCCGATGCCGACGAAACCGCCAACCGCGATGTCGCCAATGGCGATCCACCCGCGGGCAATGCCGATGTGCTCCCCTCGGCCGGAGTCAGGACCTTGAGAGATGGCGAGTACGGGAAGCCCGAGGAAGCGGGCACGGGATTGGTAGCGACAGGCAGCTGCGTACGGGGGAAGTTCGATGAGCGGCGGCAGTTTCGCGGTGGCGGCTTTGGCGCTGAGTGTTTGCAGACGGATGAAGAGCAATCCCGCGAGGGTGATTTGGAGAAGAACGCCTGCAAGCGTGAGGGCTGTGAGGGTCGTGCCGGTACCCAACCCGGCGGAGGCGAGCGCGTCATTTTTGCCGAGAGCAATCCACGTGAAGCTTCCCGCGAAGAAAGCACCGAGGGCGGTCGACGCTGCGAAGGTGCGGAGCAGCAGCTTGCGCACGGACGGATCGACGTGGGTGCGGCGCCACAGGCGGATGCCTACGTAGATGCCAAGTAGACCGATGGCGGCGCTTGCGAAGGTGCCGAGGAAAGAAATGGACGCGACGGTCGCGGCAGAGGTTGTGGGAGTGGCTGCACCGGCAGCGGTGGCTGCTTTGGCAGTTCCCACGGAGGCGGCAATGCCGGCGGCGGCGAGGGCGGGAGGAAGCGCGGTGAGGACGGCGGCGGTGAAGGCTGCGCCGGGCCGGGTGCGGAAGAGCGCGGTTTCGAGGACGCCTGCGAGTTCATCGCGGAGAAGAACGCGGCCGCGGCTGAGGCGTTGTTTCACGACGTCGTCGGTGAGTTCGAGTGCGGCGGCGACTTGGGCGATGGATTTCTGCTCGCGATAGAAGAGGACGAGCGGCTCGCGGTAGTTTTCGGGGAGACGCGCGAGCGTGCGCCAGAGCAGGGCTTTTTCTTCCGCGCTGGTGGCGGCTTCGCGGGGAGAGGGTTCGTCGAGGGAGAGGTTTTCGGACTCGGGATCGGTGACGTCGTCGAGTGAGTGGCGGGCGCGGGAGCGGACGTAGTTGAGCGCGAGGAGACGGGCGATGCCGCAGGCCCAGGCGCGGAAACGGGCGGGCTCCTGAAGGTCTGGGAGTTGTTTCCAAGCGGTGACGAAGGCTTCCTGGGCGAGGTCTTCGCTGGCGGCGAAGTCACCGCAGATCGAATACGCGACACCGGAGACGGCGGCTTGGTGAAGACAGACGAGTTGACCGAAGGAGGCGCGGTCGCCGGCGAGACTGGCGGCGACGAGGACGGTTTCCTGATTGGGCAGGGAGGAGGGCAGGGAGTTCGGAGTTGTTTTCACGCTCTCCAGTGGTTGGAGCGGGGAGAAAGGTGACGGGGAATTTTTGAAAGCGGGCGGGGCGTCGCGGCCGCGCCGGGTATGAGACGCTGGTGAAGCGATAGGTCTTATAGGGCCTATGGGACGCATGGGACCAATAAAAAGGCCGGTCCTTTGTGGGGACCGGCCGGGAATGAGGGCGGAGCGGAACGGGACGACCCGGAGGTCGTCCCTCCAGGAAGAAAACGCGCCGGGACGGCGCGTTCCACTCGCTGGCGCTCGTGGCTACGCGTTAGACGCGGAAGCCTTGGGCGAGGTGGTAGTAGACCTCGTTGTTACGGAGGTCTTGCTTCAGCTGCGGCAGGGTCGTGTCGGCGTTGATGTGTACTGTCTCGATGCCGGCGATCGTGGCGAAGTCTTCGAGCATTTCGCTCGTGACGACGTAGCTGTAACCGGTGTGGTGCGCGCCGCCGGCGTAGATCCACGCGGCGCAGGCGGTCTTGAAGTCGGGTTTGCATTCCCAGACGGCGCGGGCGACGGGGAGCTTGGGGAGCTTCGGCGTTTTGACGGCGGTGACTTCGTTGACGATGAGACGGAAGCGGTTACCGAGATCGACAAGCGAGGCGTTGAGCGCTTCGCCGGCGGGGGCGTCGAAGACGAGGCGGACGGGGTCTTCTTTTCCACCGATGCCGAGCGGGTGGACTTCGACCGCGGGCTTGGCGTTCGCGATCGACGGGCAGATTTCGAGCATGTGCGAGCCGAGGACTTGGTGGCCTTTGGGCGACATGTGGTAGGTGTAGTCTTCCATGAAGGAAGTCTGCTGGCCACCGGCCATGACTTTCATGGCGCGGACGAGGGCGGAGGTCTTCCAGTCGCCTTCTCCGCCGAAGCCGTAGCCTGCGGCCATGAGGCGTTGCGAGGCCATGCCGGGGAGCTGGCGGAGGCCGTGGAGGTCTTCGAAGGTGTCGGTGTAGGCCTTGGCGCCGACGTCGGCGAGGAAGCCGCCCATGCCGAGTTCGAGGCGGGCGCTGTAGCGGAGTTCGTCGTGGCGCTTGCCGCCTTTCTTGAGGGCGGGGACGACGGCGTAGAGTTTCTCGTACTCGGCGACGAGGTCGTTGATCGCTTTATCGGATACGGCGTTCACCTTGGCGACGAGATCGCCGACTCCGTAGGTGTTTACCTCGAAGCCGAAGCGGATTTCGGTGGCGACTTTGTCGCCTTCGGTGACGGCGACGTAGCGCATGTTGTCGCCGAAGCGGACGACCTTGGCGCCCTGCCAGTCGTGCCAGGCGTGGGTCGCGCGCATCCAGGCGGCGATGCGGTCCTGGACTTCGGAGTCGGACCAGTGGCCGACGACGACTTTGCGGCCGAGGCGGAGGCGCGTGTGGATGAACCCGGCCTCGCGGTCGCCGTGGGCGGCCTGGTTGAGGTTCATGAAATCCATGTCGATCGTCGACCACGGGAGGTCGCGATTGAACTGGGTGTGGAGATGGAGGAAGGGTTTGCGGAGCGCGGTGAGGCCGCGGATCCACATCTTCGATGGCGAGAAGGTGTGCATCCAGAGGACGAGACCGGCGCAGTTGGTGTCGCTGTTGGCTTCGAGGCAGACCTTGGCGATCTGGTCGGAGTCCACGAGCAGGGCCTTGAACTTCAGGGGAAGCGGGAGGCGCTTGGATTTCGCGAGGCCATCGACGACGGCCTGGGCATTCGCGGCGACCTGCTTGAGCGGGCCTTCGCCATAGAGGTGCTGCGAGCCGCAGACGAACCAGATTTCGGGAGTGGAGAGGTTAACGA
>CAMLSH010000180.1 GCA_946482625.1 uncultured Opitutaceae bacterium | reverse complement strand
GCGACCTACGACACCAATTTTAAGATGAACCCGCCCCTCCGCACGGAGGAGGACCGCCTCGCCATTATCGAAGGCCTGCGCGATGGAACGCTCGACTGCCTCGCCACCGACCACGCCCCGCACACCGATTTCGAAAAAGACCGCGAATTCGACTTCGCCCCCAACGGTATCCTCGGCCTGGAGACCGCCCTCGCCGTCTCGCTCGATGTCCTCGTCCGCAAGAGCAAGTTCAAGCTCCCGTACGTGATCGACCTCTTCACCCGCAAAGCCGCCCAGATCGTCAACCTCCCCGCTGGCGCCCTTGCGGAAGGCGCCGTCGCCGACATCTGTCTCTTCGATCCCGAGGAGAAATGGACCTACGACGCCAAGGCCGGCTTCAGCAAATCCAGCAACTCTCCATGGGACGGCCAGACCCTCACCGGCCGCGCCAGAACCACGATCGTCGCCGGCCGCATCGTGTTTGAGAACGGGAAGATCAAGTAACCGCCACCTCGTTCAATACTGGGATGGTCCGCCAATAGCCCGTTTTCACGTCACCTCGCCCCCAGATAAAACGCCCGCACCCCGCCGATCTCCAACCAGGTGCGCGCGAGCGGATTGAAGGCGATTTCGAAGACAGTGCGGTTGGTGAACTTCCCCGCCTTGCCGTCGTACAACATCAGGCCGAAGCCCGACGCCGTCGGTACGCGCACAGCGACCATCACGTTGATGGTCTTCTCGTCGTAGCGCGTCTTCATCTCCTCAAGCGCTTTTTCCGCCGCGTCCATCTGTTCGCTCGTCGCATCCACGATTCCGCGCACGCGAATAGTCTGCGCGTTCGGCGTCATCTTGAAGGGCCATGCGACTTTTTTGATCTCCAGCGTTTCGTCCTCAGCCGGCTGCATCGAAACTGGTTCGCTCACGAGCTCTCCGCGTGCCGGCGCTTCCGCTTGTTTCGGTTGAATCGTCCACGGCTCAACTTTCGTCCGCGCCTTCCCTGCCGATTCCGTCTCCTCGCCGCCCTTCCGCTCCAAATTCCCATCAACAACCGCTCCCGACTTCTCCGCCGCCGGACGTTGATCGACCACTGACTCCGCCTGTATCGGCGGTTCCCCGACGCGCGCCGCACCGATGGCCAGCACGCTCGCCAGCAACACCCAGCTAAAAATCGCCGCGATCCAGGTTCCCGCTGGTGCATCGGGTGCCCGCACGCCTTCACGCGGCGCATCGAAACCGAGTTTCCCGATCTCCGAACGGATCTCCGCGAGCGCCGCTTTCAAAGTAGCCTCCGTCACCGCTCCGCTGGAACCTAACACGCGCTGCGCTTCCCGACCGCACCGATCCGCTCCATCGAAAAGCGCCCACGATTCCCCCGGCGCGAGCCGCCTCTCCAGCTCGCCCCGCTTCGCCTGTCGCCAAACTCCGCGTACACCGAGTGCCACCACGACCGGAGCCAGCCCGAGCGCCACCGCTTCAACCCAACGCCCTGCGTAGGCCGCCGCGCCAGCGGGAATTGCCGCGACAAGAATCAGCCACGCCCACGCGCCAAAAATGATCGGCCCCGCCCGCAACGCCTTCCCCAGTTGCAGCCAGTACAACGCATCCGCCGTCCGCTGGGCCCGCGCACGAAACTCCTCGTACCGCTCCTCGCGCCACTGCGCATGCGTTACGTAGCCGAACTTCGCCGCATCGCTTCCCGAGAAAACCACCAGCGCCCGCTCGTATCGCGTCGCGTTCTCCTTCTTAAACAGCGCCTCCACCGCAGCATCGCGACTGTATGCGTACAGCGTTTTCATCCCTTCCTGCGTCCGCGTGAGTTCCTCGTCCGTCGCGAACAAACTGCGCAGCAACGTCAGCTCCACCACCGGCGAATCCACCGGATATCCCCGCGCCGCCGACCACGCCAGCGCCGCCTCGTACTCGTGCGCCCGCTCGCTGAGCCAGCGACCCGTATCCGCATCTCCCTGACTGATCGCTTGGGCGAGCACGTGAGCGATCACACCGCGCGTCCGCACCAGCCCCGCAGGCTGCACCTCATCGCACAGCCACGACCGCAGGATCGCCGCGTCGATCAACTCGCCGCGCCAACGCGCCGGCGCGCTGCCTTCCGCGAGCTGCGCCCACGCCGCGCATGCGATCAGTTCGCGCCGCAAATCCTCCGGCAGATCCTTCAACGCTGTGCTTTCGTCGAGTTTCAGCACCGCCTCCAGTTTCTCACGCGCCTTCGCTTGCGCCGCGTTCTGCTCAAGAAACACCCTCAGCCTCGCGCGGTCGCCCCGCCCGAATAAATTCTCCAGCCCTTCGTCCCACGCTTCGGCCCCGGCGAAAAACTCCGCCGCCTCCGGCACCGTGAACGAGCGGTCCTGCCGCACAAAAAGCCGGTCGTGCCGCGAGAGTTCATAGCGGTCTTTCACCGGTTCCTTCGCCAGCCAGCGCCGCACTTCCTCGAAACCCCAGCGGCCTTCCCGGCAGCTCGCGAGCAACCCGCGCAACAACCGCGCCAGCTCCGGCTCGATCATTGGCATGTGCTCCACCGCTCCCGCGCGCGTCGTGCCTTCCTGCTCCGCCAGCAACGCCTCCGCCCGCGCCTGGAGTTCCTGCGTCTCCCGCGAGACGTCGCGGTGCAAAATCTCTCCGAGTATGTGGCGTCCCAATACCAGCTCCTGCACGAGCCGCCCCAGCGTCCACCAATCCCATGCGAACAGCGTCCGGTCGGCCGTGTGTTTGAAAAGCCCCACCGACTCCGGCGGCGCATAGAAAGGATTCCCGTGCAACACCACATGCCCGTCGCCACCGCCCCCGAGCGCCGTCGCCAGCTCCAGCCCGCCCAAGATCACTTGCGGTCCGTTTTCATCGATCACCGGCACGTGCTCGGGACGCAGGTTCAAGTGGACCACGCCCCCCGCATGCAATGCCTGCAACGCCGCCGCCAATTGACGCACCAGCGCCTCCACCTCCACAAGCGTGGCCCGCCGCCGCGCACCCCATTCGCGCAACGTCGTCGCCGGTCCCGCGCGCATGATTTCCAGACGCCGTCCGTCGCTTTCGAATACCGTCAGCGGACGCAGCCAGCCCGCCCCTTCCACCGCGCCCAGTCTCCGCCACGCCAGCGCCCGCCGTCCGTCGGCCACCCGCAAACCGCGGATGACGACTTCCTCGCCCGTCGAGAGTTGCACCGCTTTGAAACATTTTGCCGCCACCGCGTCGGGCAGCGATTCGCCGATCTGATACGCCTCCAGCCAACGTGTCCCGGTCGCGAGCGTTTCCCACGCCATCGGCGGGATGCTCACAGGTATCGCGACCTCGTTGGGTCCAAAGGAAGGGCTGGGGGGCGACATCGGGGTGGAAAAATCGTACCCACCAATATCGGCCCGGCGAGCCTCCGCTGAACTTTGTCTTCGCTCCCGCATCGACACCGCGCGGTGTATCCGCATCGTCCCCGCTCTCCGGCGGGATGCCACTCGTACCGCGTTCCCCAGGTCACTCCTCCACCATGAAACTCCTCTCCTCGCTCGTCACGCTGCTCGCCTTCGCGCTTGCCCCGGCATCCGGCTTTGCCGCCGACCCGACGCCGCCTGCCTCCCCCGCCCTTCCCGATGCGGAAGCCGCGCCAAAAATCGAGATCCCCGGCATCAATCTCACCCACGGCCCCTCCGTCGTGAAGCTCGGCACGGTCGCGGAACTCAAGCTCCCGTCCGGCTTCGCTTTCGTGGGACCCGACGCCATCGAGCGCTTCTATGAACTCACCCAGAATCAACGCAGCGGCCAGGAGGTTGGCGTTGTCCTCGCGCCCGACGGCTGGCTCCTCTTCTTCGACTACGACCCCGCCGGCTACATCAAAGACGACGAGAAAAACGAACTGGATGCCGACAAACTCTACTCAACCCTCGAAGAGGGCACCAAATCAGGTAACGAGTATCGCCGCGAAAAGGGCTGGGACGAAATGAAACTCCAAGGCTGGAGCACCAAACCTTTCTACGATCCCAAAACCAACAATCTCACCTGGGCGTTCAAACTCTCGTCATCCTCCGACCAGCATAAATCCATCAGCGTCAACGAAAGTATCCGCCTCCTCGGCCGCGGCGGCGTCATGAAGGTCACGCTCGTTTCCGGCGTGGAGGAATTCAAAGAAAGCGAGACCGCCGCACAGCAGCTCCTCGCCGACTTCAGTTACGTATCCGGCGAAAAGTACGCGGAGTACAAGAAGGGCGACAAACTCGCCAAGTACGGTCTCGCCGCTCTCGTCGTCGGCGGCGCCGGAGCCGTCGCCGTCAAAGCCGGCCTGCTCGGTTTCCTCGGCAAATTCTGGAAGGCCATCGCCGTCGGTTTCGCCGCGGTCGGCACCGGCATCGTGCGCCTCTGGAAAAAAATCTCAGGCCGCGACGCTCAGTAAGGCGCAGTGCTCTCCCTCACTCCGGAGCCTAGCCTGACATGAACGTCGCGGCTCCGGGGTGGAGCGGGCGCTCCGCGCACGCTATGTGACGTCAACGAGCGCAAAACGCACAAACTGGGAACCGCCTCGCACAACGCGCGGAGACCGCGCGTTCCACCTCGATCCACCGCCACGACAGCCCCTCCTCCTCCCGCAATGACCGAATGGTGGCTCATCCTCGCCTTCTTCTGGCTCTGGTTCCTCGCCGACAGCCTCAAGATTTCGCGTCGCCCTCGCTTCCTCGTCTCCGGCACCTGCGGTGGCCGCGCGCGCCTCGCCTACGGGCACGCGCTCACCTCCGCCCCCACCCCGCTCACGTGGCACGCTCCGACCGATGACCCGCCGTATTCGGTTTCACCCGACGGCCTCTGCAACCTCCCCGCCGGTTCCGCCGGTCGCCCCGGACCTGATCCCGAGCCCGCCCGCGCCTGGCACTGGGAAGACATCCGCGAGGTAAAACAAAAGCGCGGGCGCATCCTCATTAACGGCGTCGATTTTTGTCCCGTCACCGTCTTCGCCAACGCCGCCGCCCTCCGCACGCTCGCCGCGCACCTTGTCGCGCAATCATCCGCCGCCCGTGCCGCGCTCCTCTCGGCCCACCTCGCCGCTTGGTTTCGCCCGGCCCACCTGCGCCGCCGCCGCGTGGTCCTGCTCGCCCGCACGCGCGGCCTCGCCGAGCTCGGCATTTTCAATTTCAGCGTCGCTCTGCTCCTCACCGGCTACCTTCTCGCCAACGGCCCGGCCTTGGTCGGTGACGCCTGGGCCGCGCGCCTCGCCCACGCCCTGCCGCTGATCGGCGGTTATTTCGCGTTCGTCCATCTCGCCACCCTCGTCCTCGCCTGGCGCGCCCATCGCCGGCTGCTTCCGAAACAAAGCGAGCAACGCGTCAGCCTGATCCTCAACGCCGCCCTGATGCCGCCCTACGCTCTGCGTTTACGCGCACAGATCGCCGCAGCGTATTTCCCGCCCCAGCACGCCCTCACTTGGCTCGCTGCCTCCAGCCGCCCGACCGACCTCGCGACGTTCGCCCGCAACGTCCTCACCGATTTGCGCTGGCCGCTTCCGCCACGCCGTCAGGAAAACGCCACACTCGTCGCCTCAGTGCATGCCTGGACTCAGGCCGAAATCATCCGCCACGCGGAACGGCTGCTAAGCCTGTCTTCCGTACTACCCGCCCAACTGCTCGCCGCGCCGGCAGCCGACAGCACAGCCAGTTGCGCGTATTGCCCGCGCTGCAGCGACCAGTTTACCGACCCAAATGCCCGCTGCCCACGCGGCGTGAAACTGCTGGCCTTGAAATAGCGCGGTCCGCCTGAAAGCGTCCGCGATCATGCCGGATAAACTCACTCTCGCCAGCATCCTCGAGTTCGCGCTCTTCCTCGCCGGACTCGCGCTGTTGTGGCGTTTCTTCCTCAGCCCCTCCGCCCGCGAACGCGCCCGCCGGCCGCAGCCGCTGCCGCATTGGGACATCCCCGGCTATGTTTTCGGCCTCTCCGTGCTACGCGTCGTGGGGATAACGTTGCTGTTCCAGTTCATGGTCGCGTCCTTGCTCAAACGGTACGCCTCGGGTCTATCGACCACCGAGGGCACGGGCATGCTCATCATCGGATTCTCGCTGCAAATCGGCCTGGTGCTCGGTCTCGCGACGAGTTGGCTGCTCCTGAAATCCAACCGCTTTCAAGCCCGGCTCAACGCGGCCAGCGCTCCCCCGCCCGAGCTGCCGACGCCGCTAAAAATCTCGCGCATCCCGCTCGCCGGCCTCGCGACGTTTCTCGTCATGATGGCCTTGATCGGCCCCGTCTCGCTGCTCTGGCAACAGCTCCTCGACTGGCTCGGACAGCCGCCGCAAAAACAGGAAGTCGTCGATCTGTTCATCCACGCGAAGCCCGGCCTTGAGCTCAGCGTGATCATGCTTTTCGCGATCGTCGTCGCGCCAGTTGCCGAAGAGCTGGCTTTCCGGATGGGAATCTTCCGCTACGTCCGCGGCCGGCTGCCGCGCATTGCCGCCTTCGCTCTGCCCGCGCTCATGTTCGCCGCCGCTCACCCGACGCTCGCCGCCGTCGTGCCGCTCTTCATTTTCGCCCTGATTCAGTCGTTCGCTTACGAACGCACCGGTCGTATCGCTGTGCCCATGATCGCCCACGGGCTTTTTAATCTGCACACCGCGGCGTTCATCTTGCTGGAAGTCGATCCGTACGCCGAGTTCCACCAGTGGCTGTTCCGATGAATCCGTTCGGTCATCGAAAATCCGATACCGTCGCCTCGCTCGGCGAAGAACGCCTCATCGCCTGCATCAGGCGCTGGCTCGGCGATGTCTCGCCACCCGCCCCGCTCGGCATCGGCGACGACTGCGCGATCCTGCCCGTCTCGAAAAAAGCCCAGGCCATCACCGTCGATCCCGTGATCTACGGCCGCCATTTCGACGACGCCATCCCTCCCCGCGCCGTCGGCGCGAAACTCCTCAAGCGCAACCTCAGCGACCTCGCCGCGATGGGCGCCGCGCCCCGCGCCGCCGTTGTCGCGCTCACCCTTGATCCGCGCACGCGCCTCGATTGGCTGGAGAACTTCTACCGCGGTCTCGCCGCCGCCGCGCGCACCTTCGGCGTGAAGATCGTCGGCGGCGACATCGCCCAAGCCGATCACGTCCTCGCCGCCAGCCTCACGCTCATCGGCGAAGCCAGCGGCCCGCGCATGTTGACCCGCGTCGGCGCCGGTCTCGGCGATTGGATTTATGTCACCGGCCGCCTCGGCGGCAGCCTCCTCGGCAAACACCACCGGTTCACCCCGCGCCTCGCCGAAGGCGCGTGGCTCGCCGCGCAAGCCGACGTCCGCGCGATGCTCGACCTGAGTGACGGCCTCGCGAAAGACCTGCACGCGCTCACCCCGCCTAAAACGCAGCCCGCGCTCGACGCCGCCCTCATCCCGATCAGCCCCGCCGCTACACAACTCGCTCGTCGCACGGGCCGCACCGCGCTCGCTCACGCGCTCGGCGACGGCGAGGACTACGAACTCCTTTTCGCCGTCCGCCGCCTCGCCGATCGCGACGCACTCGAACGCCGCTGGCTCCAGCGTTTCCCCGAAAAACTCCACTGCATCGGCCGCTTCGTCCCCACGGGAAAACTCCCTGCCGGCGCCATCGATCTCAACGCCCACCACGGTTATGAGCATCTTCGCTAAACTCCGCGCCGGCGTGCAAACCGCCTCCGCCGCCGAGACGCAGGCACTCGCCGCCGA
>CAMLSH010000179.1 GCA_946482625.1 uncultured Opitutaceae bacterium | reverse complement strand
AAAATGGTCGGGGTGGCGAGATTCGAACTCGCGGCCTCTACGTCCCGAACGTAGCGCTCTACCAGGCTAAGCTACACCCCGAAAAGGTGGAATGGTGTCGTTACTCCCAAATGCCTAGGCGCTTACCGATCCGCGTCGGACATACTTAGCGCACGTGCATCGGCGGGCGCTGACACTCAGCGCACCCACCTAAAAGGTTGGCCCATCTACCGACGCACTTGGAAGTTTCTGCGCGGTTCACGGGTTCCTTTTGCTGGAAAGACTCGAAAGAACATCAGCGGTCCGGCGACAGCTGAGCCGTTGAAAATGCAAGTGGAGAGCCGGGCGGTGCAAGAGAGAAATGCGCTTCGCACCGTTCACGCCCGCTTTCGAGACGATCGCTCCTTGGCCGATGACAAGCCTGCGTCCGAGATGCTCAGGACGGCCGGTTCCCAGATTCACTTCGTGGAAAAGGTGTAGTTCTATCTCCCACACGGCGGCACGATAAACAGGACGAGAGTTTTGGTGGAGGCCATCGACGGGGCACCGTTGGTCCGATCTGTCTCCGGGGATTTCAGCGCGGCGCGAGCGACGAGATTTGCTGCGCAACATCTGCGAGTTTCTTTTCCGCTTGCGGGCCCTCCGCTTCAGTTGCGCAAAAAAAGCTGACGCAGTCCGCGATGTTTACGAAGCTCCGCGGTGCTTAGCTTTCGACGAATATATGCGCCTGCTGACTAGCCTATAGAGGATGTCGGCGCCGGTCTTTGGGTTAACGATATAGGCATCGGGAGGTCTGACCTGCGGAGGCCTGACGTATGAATTCTCCCATCACACCCTCCATGTTCTCTTCGAAAATATTTTCCACCCTCACGTTTGTGTCGCTCTGTCTCGCCGCGCGCGCCGCCGACATGAGTCAGGTCATCCGTGAGAACTTCGCTTTCGCAGCCGAACAGTATCGCGGGATGCTCGCCCAGGTTGAGGGGCAGAACGGCTTTCCCCGCACGTACGAGAACGGGAAGCTCGCTCTCGTTCCTTCGCGCGACTGGACCAGCGGGTTTTTCCCCGGATCGCTCTGGTTTCTCTACGAGTTCACGCGCGACGCGGAGTGGAAAAACGCGGCGGTGCGTTACACGGCGCTGGTCGAGTCGGAGCAGCACAACACGCGCACGCACGATGTCGGTTTTATGCTTTGGTGTAGCGCGGGCAACGCTCTGCGCCTGACGGGGGACACGCACTATCGCGACGTGATGGTCACGGGAGCAAAGTCGCTGACGACCCGCTTCAGCGACAAAGTCGGCGCGATCCGTTCCTGGGATCGGGAGCAGTGGAAGTTTCCCGTCATCATCGACAACATGATGAACCTGCAGTTGCTTTTCTGGGCGGCCGAGGCGACCAAAGAACCTCGCTTCCGTGAGATCGCCTCCTCTCACGCCACCACGACGCTGAAAGATCACTATCGGCCGGATTTCAGCAGCGTCCACGTGGTGAATTACGATCCAGATAGCGGCGCGGTGGTCGCCCGTTTCACGCATCAGGGGACTGCCGACGATTCGGCATGGGCGCGCGGCCAGGCTTGGGGTCTCTACGGATTCGTTTTATCGTATCGAGAAACAAATGACGCCAGCTATCTTGAACGCGCCAAAAAGATCGCGTCGTTCTTGATGTCGCATCCGCGCATGCCGGAGGACAAAATTCCGTACTGGGACTTCGATGCGAAAACGATTCCGAACGCGCCCCGGGATGCGTCCGCCGCCGCGATCATGGCATCGGCATTGATCGAGCTGAGCGGTTGCGTGGACAGCGAACTCGGGAAGATCTACCTGACGTTCGCGGAGCAGCAGCTCCGCAGCCTCTCGTCACCCGCTTATCGCGCGAAGCTGGGGGAAAACGGCCATTTCTTACTGATGCACTGCACGGGCAATCACCCGAAAAACAGCGAGATAGACACGCCGCTCAACTACGCGGACTACTATTTCCTTGAGGCGTTGCTACGTTTCCAAAAACGCACGGCAGGTCTCGCCGGCGGGAAGTAACCGCAGAGCCTCCGCTACGTTTGGCACCGCCTGGTGCGCTGCCGGTGGGTTGGGTACTTTCGCCGGAGGCTAACCGGCGAAAGTCTTGGATGTATCGATCGCCTGGGTAGACGCCGTCCCGGCGGATCGCGCTTTTTCCCGTTCGAGCGTTTATGGTCTGGGCGCGATGTGCCTGCGAGTTACTCGATTGGAGTCAGTTCCAGCTGACGCAGCCGCATGAGATTGCCGCCGGCGATTTGCCGGGCGCGGATAACGATCGTGTGTTCACCGGCGGGCAGGAGGAGTTCGCCGAGCGTCTCAGTGCGGAATGTGGTTACATTCGTCGTCGGCGTGACGGTGCCGTTGAGTGTCTGCAGCGCGGTTTCGACGGTGAACGTTCCCGTGTTTTCGTTGGTGAGCGTGTTGTATTGCGCGGCGATTGTGAACTTCGTGGCCCGCGGAACCCGCGTGGTCCACGTAACGGTGGCGTCGGCGCCTGACCATTCCTCTGTGACGTCGCGATGAGTTTTGCCGTCCCCGTAGCGGATGCCGCGACCGTCGAGGCGGCCGTCCATGACGTGAAGCGTGGTCGTGCCGCCGGATGGCGCGAGCCGGATGGCTTTGTTGGCCGCGATCTGTGCGGGAAAATCGAGGACGATCACGGTGTCGATCGCGTCAAGTGCGGTCGCGGGCAGCGTCAGCTCAACGTCATCGGTATTCAGTCGATGAATGCCGACATCTCCACCTTGCAAGAGGCGAGCGCCGAGGGCGTTGCTGCGCAGACCGGCGACGACGAGTTTGCCATCCGCCGGCCAGTTGAAGACGTGCAGGTAGAGCCGGTTGCCTTTACGGGTGGAGGCTCCCCAAGGCTGAACGGGCAGGGGACTGCGATCGCAGCCATAGATGCTTTCTCCGTTGCTGTGCATCCACGCGCCGATGCCGCGGAGGATCGTCTCATCCTCCGAAGCGATGACGCCGTCACCGCGGGGACCGATATTCATGAGGATGTTTCCGCCTTTGCCGGTGGCGAGGGCGAGCAGTTGGATGAAGTGCGCGGGAGGTTTGTGAGAGGTGTCGCTGGGCTTGTAGCCGTAAGACTCGTTGGTGGTGGGGATCGCCTCCCAATGGGTGAACACTTCCGGGAAATACGCGGGCCGATCGGCGGTCGAGCGATAGTCGCCGAAGGGACCGCCACCGATGCGGGAGTTGATGACGACCTCGGAGCTGGCTGCGCGGGTGGCCTCAAGAATGCGGCGGCAGAGCTCGGGCGGCGTCTTGCTGGAGGTGTCGAACCAGATGATGTCCGGTTGGTACATCGCGATGAGTTCGCGGATCTGCGGGATGGATTTCTCTTCCACGTATTTCGCGGCTTTGGGAATGAGGTCAGGGCGTTTTTCCCACCAGCCGGAATCGCCACCGGGTGCGCCGTAGTCCCAGAAGTTCCCGATCGCGTCCGGATGCTCCCAGTCCCAGGCGTGCGAGTAGTAGAAGCCGAACTTGAGGCCGTATTTTTTGCAGGCGGTGGACAGCTCGGCCATCGGATCGCGTTTGAACGGGGTGACGGCGGTCAGGTTGTAGTTGGAAACCTTGGACGGATACATGGCGAAGCCGTCGTGGTGTTTGGCCGTGATGACGAGGTACTTCATGCCTGCGTCGCGCATCAGCTTTACCCAAGCATCGGCGTCGAACCCGGTGGGATTGAAGGGCCGGGCGATTTCTTCGAGGTAGACAGCGCGCGGAATTTTCAGCGAACGCATGAGATGCTCGGAGTAGGTGCCACCCTTACGGCCTTTCCATTCGCCGGCGGGAGCGGAGTAAACGCCCCAGTGTACAAAACAGCCAAAACGGGCGTCGCGATGCCAGCTTACGCGGGCGTCGCGCACCGGATCGGGATCATCGAGTGCGCGCAGTCCGGGTGGAGGCAGATTGGCGGTGGCAGACAAGGGCAAGGCGAGCGTGGCGAGTAGGGAGAGTAATTTCATAGGGGAGGGCCGCGATGGGCTTCAGATGATCCGAAAAACGTTGCGGGGGCTGCGGCGGAGGCCTCTGAGCGAGGGGCAAATTTCGCGCGGGTTAAGCGCGCGTATGCTCGTATCGTTAACCGCTGCCCGCGCCGCCAGAGAAGCGTCCGAGATACTCCTCCGGCTGCGGTCTCGCGCACATTTAGGCTGAGGCTTCCCCTGTATAGAAGGTTAATGATATAACTTCATCTAGGCTTCAGCTCCATCTCCGGACTGTCATCCATGCTTGTGCTTGCACTGAAATTGGCTGCGCTCCGGCCGCGCCAGACCTACCCCCAATCCTATGACTGCAATGAACACACGTCGCTACTGCGCGATTTTATCGTGGCCTTTGGCGCTAACCGCCACGGTCGCTTTTGCCCAACCTGCCACTCCTCCGACGCCGCCTGGCCCCGCTAACGATGAGGTGATCGAGCTATCGCCTTTCGAGGTCCGCCAGGAAGGTAACCGCGGTTATATCGCTTCCGAGTCCATGACCGGCACTCGCGTGGCCACACAGATCAAAGACCTGCCTTTCAGCGTGGCGGTCGTGACGAGCGAATTCTTCGACGATTTCGCGCTTTTCGAGCTCAACGAAAACGTCGCCTATATCAGCTCCTTTACCGGTCTCGATCAGGGCGGTGGTTTCAACCTCCGCGGCTTCAACGCCAGCAGCCAGCTCCGTGACGGATTTTTCCGCCTAGGTCGTTACGGGTCCTCCAACGTCGACCGCATCGAGGTCATCAAAGGACCGAGCGCCTCGATCTATGGACAGACCTCGCCGGGCGGCATGCTCAACATGATTTCCAAAAAGCCTAAAAAGAAGGCGTCGTACAAACTCGCGTTGAACGCGGGCGACTACGAGACGGAGCGGGTCACCGCCGAAGCGACCGGTTCCCTCGGACTGTTGGGCGACACGTACTATATCTCCACTCTGGGCTACTATAATCGCACCTACGAAACGCCCATGTCCGAGCTCACCAACACCGAGGGCTACGTCGCGGTGCAGCACGACTTCAAGAACCGGGCCAGCCTCCTCGTGCAGTTCGAATATTTCCTTCGCGAGGTCGACGCGCCTGCGTCGTCAGCTCCCTTTATCCTCGATGACAAGAACACCCCGGCGACGACCGACGACCAGATCGTAGGCATCGCGAAGGAACTCGGGACCGTTCAACAATTCGGTCCGGCCAGCGAACTCAACCGAGGCATGACGTTCCTGACGGGAACCTATTCGAAGACGTTCAATGAGGTTCTCAGCGCCCGTGTGTCTTCGAACTATTTTCGAGCACGCCGATGGGACCTTTACCAAAACGTGGCCGCGGCGAACGTAAACCAGCGGACTCTGCTCATGCAGCGTGGAGCCACGCCCAACAAAGGCATCATCTTTGAGGACGGCGGCGCGTTGCAGGCCGATCTACTCGCGACCTGGAACACGGGGGCGCTTAAGCACAAGACTCTCGCGACCTTCGACTACAACGTTTACTACCGCTACGATCCCAACTGGGCGATCACGGGTGCGCCTCTCACACAGTGGAGCGCGATGCGCACGCTGACGGTGTCCCCCGACCTCAAAACCGTGACGTCGCCCATACAATATCTCACGGGTTCGTTCGACTGGTCGAATCACACACCCGGACGGAAAAATAAAAATCGTACGTCGGTCATCGGTACGTTGCTGCGGCACCAGACAACTGCCCTCGACGGGAAATTGCTGGCCTCGATCGGCGCGCGTTTTGACCGCGTCGGCTACAACCTGCGCGACCTAGATGCGACCCCGGCTCAAAGCCAGTTCGACTTCACGGAGATCACTCCGAATGCCGGCCTTAACTACAAGCTCACCTCCAACCTCACGGCGTTCGCTAACTACAGCGAGGGTTTCTTCCCGAATCAGCAGTTCATCACCGCGTCTTCGATCAGTAAGGACTATGAGAGCGAGCGTGCCCAAGGTTATGACTACGGATTTAAAGGGGCGTACTTCGAGGAGCGTCTAAACTTCACGCTCAATGGTTTCCGCATCGAGCGGCAGAACGTCGTTGTGCAGGAACTCGATCTCGTGACCGGCGTGCTGGTGAACCGCCCCGAAGGCGACCATCTCGTCCAAGGGTTTGAAATCGATGTCAGCTGGCGCGTGACGGACGATCTGACGGTTGGCGGCAGCTACGGCTACCTCGACTCGAAGATCACCGATTTCGGCACGAGGACCATGTCCATAGGTCGTTCGCCCGCACGCATCTCGCCGGATAACGGCGGCCTGTATGCGAAGTATGAGTTTAGCAGCGGCCCACTGAAAGGCCTCTCCGCCAACTTTGGCATGACCTACTTGGGTGAGACGCCAGTCTCGGGACCGGATGCAGGCGACACCTATTCGGCGGCCGGTGTATTCCTGCGCTCGACGAACGAGTGGATGCAGACGGTTCCGGCGGCCACGGTCGCCAATCTCGGCGTCCGTTATCGTTTCAAACCTTCCGGTGGAAAGCTGACCCATTCGATCGGTCTCAACGCCAACAACCTCACCGACAAGTTCTACCTGCAGCCGAGCCGCCAGGTCGGGGATCGTCGGTCGGTGTTTTTCAACTACACCGTGAGTTACTAATTTCCGCGCATACAGGGGCGCGGGTTGCTTGGTTTGGTCGTTAGCAGCAACGCTCACATCCTCGTGAGAGGGTGTGAGCGTTTTGGTTTTGTTGGATGACGTCGAATGCCGCTGGACCTGGCTACTTTACCGGGGCGATTTCGATGTGCTCGTTCGTCTTAGTCGGGAATACCAGCAGCGGTGCTTGCAGTGTTTCCGCCGGACGTCCGTCGCGCGTCAGCTGCACGGCAGTCTCGCTCCAGGGATTCCGCAGCCGGCAGATCTCGCCTGCGTGCGACACGATTTCCACGGGACCGATATTCCCGCCTGATTGCCGCGCCGATACTGTGAATGCGCCTCGCGCCAACAGGGTGAAATCGGCGTCCCAGTCCTTCGGCCATGTGTGGAAAAGTCTCAGCACGGGTTCGCCGTGCGTCCCATCGAGTGGCGTGCTGTCGAGCAGCGTTTCGTGAATACCGTGAGACAATCCTCCGATATGTTCCGCATCGATCGCGCCCGGGCCTTCGCGCAAACGGAGGCGGTTGCGAAAAATCTGCGCGCCGCCGATCCCCGCCGGATCGATGAAACCGGCGAGTCGGTTGAAATTGAGAAAGCGCGCCTTCAGCTCTGGCTCCGAGCCGAGCGGAGCGATTGCGCCGTCGCCGCCGTAGACAAACATTCCAAAGCCACCTGCGCCGCTGCCGCCCATGCTGCCCGTGCCGCGATCCGGCGGAAGCTGGACGAGGTTCGCGGCGATCTCTTTCCACGCCGTCCGCAAATCGGCATCCGTCCCGAGGATCTCCGAAGAGCGAATCGCCAGCGGGAAAATTAGATTCATGCAGTAGGTTTCGTAGGGCGAGTCGGCCGAGCCCCACTCGGCGGTCGACTCGCCATTGTTGATATTGCGGATATGGTATTTGCCGTCGGCTTCTTTCCGGAAGTTCGGGAAATGGCGGTAGAACTCTGCCATGCCTTTGATCATCGGATAGGCCCGGTCGCGCAGCCACGCCTCGTCCATCGTGTATTGGTAGCGTTGCCAGAAGAGATCCGCGATGCGTGCGCCCGGACCCATCATGTGGGTGCAGTGGCCGAAAATGCCGCG
>CAMLSH010000178.1 GCA_946482625.1 uncultured Opitutaceae bacterium | reverse complement strand
GGCTTGGGCGAGGGCCTGAGGATTGCGGGGGAGGACGCGCCATTTGAGCGAGCCCTCGTTCCAGCCGGCATTGAGAGCGCGCGCGACGGAGCTGATGCTGACGACCGATTGCACGCCGGGCAGGGAGCGGATGCGGCCTTCGAACTGGTCGATGAGGCTCACGACCTCGTGGTCAACGCAGCCGTTGGGAATGGATTCGACGATCACGGTGAGCACGTCGACCCCGATGCTGAACTTCTGTGTGATGAGCTGGCTGTCGCGGTTGTAGCGAGATTCCTGGCGAAGTTCAGGTACGCCGGCGTGGAGGTCGCCGATGTGCACTTTTCTGGACTGATGGAAGGCGAAGAAAGCGAGGAGTCCGCAGGCGATCAGGATGACGATGGAGGGGCCAGGCTCCATGATGACGCTGAATTTTTTCCAGAAGGCGTCGGTCTTTTCGCGGCGGGAGGCGATTTTTTCGCGGTAGCCGTCGGGGATCTTTTGATACGAAAGCAGCAGCGGGAGCAGGAACAGGTTGGTGACGATGATGGCGGCGACGCCGAGCGAAGCGGTGATGGCGAGTTCGTGGATGGCCTCGATCTTGATCACCAGCATGGTGAGAAAGCCGACCGTATCGGTGAGAAGCGCGACGCCGCCGGGGACTAGCAACTGGCGGAATGCGGAGCGGGCCGCGGTCAGGCTGTCGTTGCCCTCGAAGACCGCGCCGCGAAAAGCGCGAACCATCTGGAGGCCGTGGCTGACGGCGATGGCGAAGACTAGAAACGGCACGAGGATCGACATCGGGTCGATGCCGTAACCCAGCAGGTTGAGTGTGCCCATCTGCCAGACGACCGCGACGAGGGACGTCGTTAGGGGCGCGATGGTGAGTGCGATCGACTGGGAAAAACCGAGAACGAGCAGGCCGGTGACGAGGAACGATGCGACGAAAAACACGACGACCCCGCGTGCGCCTGCGCTGACGTCTCCGACGATTTTGGCGAAGCCGATGATGTGGACACTAATGGTGTCGCTGGAGAATTTCTCGCGAAGATTCGTTTCGAGCAGTGCGGCGGTGCGGAGATAGTCGATCTTCCGCCCGGTGGAGGGATCGACCTCCATCATTCGGGCGCTAATCAGCGCTCCGGAGAAATCGTTGGCGACGAGTTGGCCGACTTTGCCGGACTTGATGAGGTTTTCGCGAACGGTGGCGAACGCGTCGGGTGTGGGTTGAAAATTCGAAGGGACGACCGGGCCGCCGGCAAAACCGTCTTCGACGACTTCGAGGTAGCGGACGTTGGGCGTGAAGAGCGATTGGACCTGGCTGCGGTCGACGCCGGGCAGGAAGAAGACCTCGTCGGTGGCGGCTTTGAGTGTCGCGAAAAACTCCGGAGTAAACATGTCCCCGTTTTTCGCCATGACGGCGACGAGCACGCGATTGGCTCCGCCGAACTGGTCCTGGTACTGGGTGAAGACCTTGATGTAGGGATGATCGAGCGGGAGCTGCTTGGTGAAGCTGGCGTCGATGTGCGTGCGTGCGGCGCAAACGGCCCACCAAGCGGTAAGCGCGAGGAGGACGACGATGACGGTGCCGCGAAAGCGGAAAACCAGGTTTCCAAACGCTTCTGTGAAGGAGGCGGAGGTGCGTTTCACGGGAAAACGGATACAGGCGCAGGACGCCCGGGCTCTGCTGCGGGAGGATCGAGGCGGGTGACGCCGCCGTCGCCGAAGGCGAGGAGCAGGCCGTTGGGGGCCTCGAGGATTTCGGCGACGGTGCTGGTGAGCGGTGGCTGCCACACGCGAAACGTGAGGCCTCCGTCGCGGCTGATCAGAAACGCGCGGGCCTGGCCGGCGACGAGCAGCGTGCCGGATCTGAGGCGGATGGCGGTGGAAAAAAGGACGGGCAGCGGGCACTCGATGCGCTGCCAGTTCTGGCCGTCGTCGCGAGACCGGTAGATGTGCCCACGAAGTCCATACGCAAGCAGCGTGTGGGATGTGACGGGGAGGATGCCGTAGAAGGAAACTTCGCGCGGCGTGGGCAGCGGCTCGGCGGGTTTATTGAGCGCGGGCAGGTGAAGGAGGGTGCCGCGTTCGCCAGCGATGTAGAGTTCGGCGTTTTGATCGGCGGTGATGCGGTTGAGGTGATTATCCTCTTCGAGGAGTTTCTGGCTGGTCCAGTTTCGTCCGCCGTCGCGGGTCATGTAGCAGGCGCCGAACGCGCCGATGGCGATGGCGCGGGAGGAGTCGATGGCGGCGACATCGAGGAAAACCGTTTCGCGATCCTCGGCGTTGAATTGCTCGGTCCAGGTTTCGCCGCCGTCGCGGGTGTGGAGGATGACGCCGTCGTGGCCGACGGCCCAGCCGTGGTTCGAGTTGGCGAAGGCGATGCCGGTCAGCGTGGCGTGAGTCGGCGAGGCGAGCGCTTCCCACGTCTCGCCAGAGTCGACGGAGCGGATGATGGCGCCGCGTTCGCCGACGGCGATGACGGCGTGGCCGTTGAGCGCGGCGTCGAGCAACAGGCCGCGCGCGGCGGCAGGTAGCGAGGTGGTGGCGGCGTGTGCGCGGGCGTTAATCGCAAGGAACAGGACAAGGCACAATGCGCCGAGCGCGAGGCGTTGGGCGAAACGCGTGAGGAGCTGGTCGGGGGTGCCGGGGTGAGCCCACATATCGGGCAAGTGTTCGGTGTGCGTGCGCGATGACAAGACGGGAGACACGCCGAAAGCGGGCAGTCGTTGAGAAACGTGCCAGCAGCCCGTTCAGGGGCGCGAAGGCTGGCGAGCGAGCGGAGACGAAGGCGCGCAAAACAGAGCGCGCCCGCGCCGTTCGTTCGGGGAGGCAATCAGCGCACGCCCTCGCGGCTGATGGCGCCGGTGGTGAAATCGGCGAGCGAGAACTTCACGTTGAAGTCGTACATTTTGTTTTCGTTATCCAGGCCGAAGGCGAGGTAGCGGCCGGAGACGAGATCGGTGTGGACTTCGAGTGTGCTCCAAAAGGTGGGTACATCGTAGTAATTGATGCAGTGGGCCTCGGAGACGTACCAGAGTTGGCCGCGGGTATCGTACTGATCGGCGCTGAGGATCTGCCAGCTATCCTCGTCGATATAGAACGTGCGGCGTGCATAGATATGACTCTGGCCGGGCTTCAAGGTGGCGTCCACGACCCAGACGCGGTGCAATTCGTAACGGGCGAGGTCCTGATTGATGTGAAGTGGCTTCAGGATGTCGGAAACCTTCACGGAGTCGCTGTGAAGTTTGTAGGCGTTGTACGGAACGATGATTTCCTTTTTGCCGACGAGCTTCCAGTCGTAGCGGTCGGGAGCGCCGTTGAAGATATCCAGCTGGTCGTTGGTGCGCATGCCGTCGGAGTTGGTGCCGGGAGAGTCGTAGGCGACATTGGGCGCGCGCCGGACGCGGCGCTGGCCGGCGTTGTAGATCCAGGCGCGGCGCGGCTCCTTCACCTGGTCGAGGGTTTCCTGCACGAGGAGGATGGAGCCGGCGAGGCGGGCGGGAGCGGTGGTGGACTGCTTGTAGTAGAGGAGGATGTTGTCGAGGGTGGCCTCGGTGATGTCGGGGCGGTTGTAGTTGAAAAAGAACTCGTCCTTGAACTGAACCAGCGAGTAGCTGCCGTTGCGTTGTGGGGCGGCCTGGCCGACGTAACGAATCGCAGCTTCGCCGCGGTAACGGACGAGGTGGTTCCACACGGCTTCGAGGCCGTTTTGCGGGACGGGAAACGGGATGCCGACGAGCGCGCCCTGGATGCCGTTGCCGGTCTCGGTGAGGCTGGCGGTGGTGGCGGTCTTTTTGGTGGCTTCGTAGATGCGCTCGGGGAACGAGGCGCTGCGGCGGGAGGGGTAGAGAACGATTTTGTAGCTCGGGTAATTTTTGAGCAGAGCGACGTGGCCGGGAGTGAGGCGGTCTTCGTATTCGGCGAGGTTGGCCGCGGTGATCGTGGCGAGCGGCTGGTCGGAGGCGAACGGATCGGGGTGGTGATCGCCGACTTTGTACCCGGCGGGCGGAGTGGTGATGCCGCCTTCCCAGGCGGGAATGGTGCCGGCGGCGTTGCCGGCGCGTTCGGCGCCGAGCGGGGTGAGTTCGTTACCGAGCCGGGCGAGGTCGGTGTCGGAGATGGCGGCTCCGGCGCTCAATACCAAGAGCGGCAGCGCGGCGAAGTGGAGGGCGGTGGTCCGGAAGGCGGATAAAAGGGGACTGATCATGGGAGGACGGAAATGCTCAGGGGGAAGAGAACTCGGCGGGGGTTAGAACGAGTACTTGATCGTGGTGGAGACGTAATCGCGGTCGGCGAGGAGGTTGTAGCGGCCGCCGCCGAAAAAGTTCACGTAGCGGAACTCCAACGACCACGCGTTTTGCCAGGTGAGCTCGGCGGCGAGGTTGATGGATTTGCGGCCTTCGACGAAATTGCCGAGCGGCATGGGCGTGTTGCCGCGGACGTCGTGGACGAAGGCGAGCGACGGCGAGAGGTTAACGCCTGCGAAGAGGTTGTTATAGTCCAGGCGGGCGACGAGTTGGTAGCCCCAGGAAAGATCGTCAGCAAAAGCCTCAAGCGGCGTGGCGGGGACAGTGCTGAAGCCGGCGCCATTCATGAACGATTGGGAACCGCCGGTGAAGGTGCCGGCGCCATCGAAGCGGAGCGTATCCTTGCCGGGGAGACCGGGAACGAAGATGCCGCCGACTTCGCCGAGGAGGAGGAGCTGGCCGGCGCCGAGCGTGGGGCCGAAAACCTTGGTCATGGTGGTCTGGGCGGACCACACGTCCTCGCGTTTGAAGCCGGGGACATACACACGGTATTGGCCGCGGTAGTTGCCGAGCTGGTTGTTGGCACCGAAATTCGTGCCGCCGGTGGTGTCCACTGCAGAGAGCGTGGCGAAGAGGAGCTCGACGTCGTCGACCTGGAGCGGGACGCCGTGTTTGTAGGAAACTTCCCCCTGCCAGGCGACGCCGAGGGAATCGAGGCTGGTGTTAAAGCTGAGGCCGAGCATCCGGATGTTTTCAGGGTACTCGATGAAGTAGCGGCCGGTGGCGGCGGCAGTGAGCAGGGCGATCTGGCGGGCGCCGCCGATGGCCGCTTGGGTTTGCGCGGCTTGCAGGGTGGCGAGTTGCGTCGGTGTGAGCGCGCCGGGATTGGTCTGAGAGAGAACGATGAGCTGCCAGAGGCCGGCGGCTTGGGCGGCGGCGGTGGTCGAATCGAGTCCTGAGCGGATGAATACCTGGGTGAGCGGGCCGGTGAGGTTGGTATTGATCGGGCCGGTGGGGGTGACGGCGCTGATGACCGGGAGGCGGCTGTGGTAGTTGGCGAAGAAGAGGCCGAACTCGGTGTCGGCGAGTGCGGGCACCGAGAGGCGGAGATTGGCGCCGTACTGGGTGTAATTGTTTCCCTCGTGATCGAGATCGCGCGGAATGCCACCGAGCGGCTGCTGATCGGAGAGGGCTCCGAAACCGAGGTAGACGTGGCGACCGCCGCGGGTGGCGAAGTCGTTGGAACTAAAATACGAGCCGGCGGGATCGATCTCGGTACGGCGGAATTCAAGCAGCCAGAAAGCCTCCAAGGAAAGATCGTCGGTGAGGTTGAGGGCGGCTTTGGCCATGTTGACCGGGAGAAGCGCCTCGCGCAGTTCCGAGCCGGGGACGCGGAGGCGGGAGACATCGACGGGATTCACGACGTTGATGCCATTGGGGATGAAGGTGCTTTCGCCGAGGCTGAGGACTTGGCGGCCAAAACGCAGATCGAGCGAGCGGCCGGCGACCTCGAATCGGCCGCGCACATACATATCGAGCCACTGCGCGCCGGAGCCGACGCGATCGAGGGCGTCGTCGGAGAGGGGCGTGCGGGCGCGGTCGGAGTCTTCGTTTTCGATGTCGTAGAAGTAGGTGCCGCGGACAAACGCGCCGAAGTTGTTATATTTCAGCTCAAGGTCGTGGGTGCCCTTGATCACCTGGGAGGCCCAGCCTTTGCGGTAGTTGAGGTTACCGTCGTCGGCGTTGACGGAGTATTGCTGGCCGCCGTTGGCGAGGCCGTAGAATTCGCGATCGGGGTCGTCGAGGCGGTAGATGCCGCCGACGGACAGCGTGGTGTCGAAGCTGCCGGAAATCCCCTGCCAGTCGAATGTCATGGCAGCGGCGTTTGAGGCGAGCGAGGCGGCGGCGATGATGGCGAGGCCGGTGCGGCCGAGAATCGGTGAAACGGAGTCGGGAGTTCGCATGAGAGGTGTCGCGGACATGAAAAGGAACAGTCGCGGAAGATCGGTGAAGCTGCCGGATGTTAACCGGCGCGCATGCGGGGTAGCAGTGCCGCCGAGCAAAGTGAGCGCGCGCGCGCCTTCAAGGAAGAAACCCGAGCTCGGGTTTTGACGCGCGCGGGGAAATGACGAAGGTGCGCGTTTATCTTCATGCAGGCTGCGACCCACATCCACGTCAAAGGAGCACGCGAACACAATCTCAAGAACATCGAGGTGCGCATCCCGCGCGGGAAACTTGTCGTGCTCACCGGCCCGAGCGGCTCGGGCAAATCGTCGCTGGCTTTCGACACGATTTATGCGGAGGGCTACCGCAAATACATGGAGTCGCTCAGCACGCAGGCGCGTCAGGTGCTCGAGCAGTTGAAGCGGCCCGACGTGGATTTCATTCACGGGCTCTCGCCAGTGCTGGCGATCGAGCAGCGCACGGGAGGCGGTTCGCCGCGCAGTACGATCGCGACGGTTACGGAGATCGCCGACTACGCGCGCCTGCTCTGGGCACTGCATGGCGAGCAGCGGTGTCCGAAAGATGGCGGGCGGGTGACGCAACGATCACTGGACGACAATGTCGCGCGGGTGTTCGCCGAAGTGCCGGGTGAGCGCGTGGTGCTGCTTGCGCCGCTGTTGAATGCGAAGCCGAGCGTGTTGCGCGAGGAGTTGCCACGGCTGAGGCAGCGGGGATTTCAACGCGTGCGGCTCGATGGAGAGATTAAGAATCTCGACGATCCGAAGATTGTGCCGACGGGTGCGAAGGAGATCGCCGTCGATCTGGTGATCGACCGGCTGGTGGCCAATGCGGATCAGCGTAGCCGCTTGGCGGATTCACTGGAGCTGGCTTTTCGCGAAGGACGAGACCGGGCGGTCGTGCTGGCCCAGAAGGCTGCGGATGCGCCGTGGCGGGAGATCACGTTGAGCCAGTCGCTCGCGTGCGAGATCTGCGGCGATGTATTCGAAAAGCTGACGCCCCGGCATTTCTCCTTTAATCACAAAGAAGGCGCGTGCGAGACCTGCGGCGGGCTGGGTCGGAAACTGCGTTTCGTGCCGGAGCTCGTCGTGCCCGATCCGGAGAAATCGGTGCGCGAAGGCGCACTGAAGCCGTGGCGGATCGGCGGGAAAAATCTCATGATAAAACGCAACGCGATCCTCAAGCAGCTGGCCGAGCAGCTGCCTTTCGACGCGGAAAAACCGTGGAAGGAGCTGCCCGAGAAAACGCGGGAGATTTTGCTGCACGGGGCGGGGGACCGGCTGTTTGCGTTCAAGCTGAAGCGCATGCGCGAACCGAAGGCCATGCCGTTTGAGGGAGTGATTCCGGCGCTGGAGGAGAGCTGGCGGGAAACCGACAGCGACGGGTTCCGTGCGCGGCTGACGACTTACATGGTGAGCGGCGAGTGTCCGGAGTGCCACGGCTCGCGGCTTAACGCACGCAGCGGAGCCGTGCGGGTGGGCGGGAA
>CAMLSH010000177.1 GCA_946482625.1 uncultured Opitutaceae bacterium | reverse complement strand
GTGTCTGACTTCACCGCGTGATCGAACGCGAGCGCCACGATCTTGTTCATCGCCGGATCGCGGGTGTGCGCCAGTAGATAGAACGTGCGATTCAAATCTCCACTACGCGCGTCCGTGGCTTTCAAAACCGTCACGCCGTCTTTCATCAACGTGGCGGGAACCGAATTCCCGATCACCACAACGACGTCGCAAGAACCAGCATTCAGATCCTTCGCCGCGCGTCCGGCATCGGAGACTTTGATCTTCACTTGTACCGGAGCTTTGCACTCGCGCGTCATGCCGAGCGTGAGACCGGTGCCGAGCGCCGAATGAACCAGCGCGCGTCCGTCCGAGGCCTTGCTGACGTCGACCACCGAGACGCGCAAATCGCTGCTGGCTTGAACACTCACCTTGTCCGAAGCGCTGGCCGTAGCCACGCTGACCGACAAAAACAGCCCGACGAGTCGGGCATAAACGTTAGTTTTCATGCTGGGGATAATTAGGGGCTATGAGGCGCCAAAAATGGGCAAACCACACCACGCTTCAACATCGGACCCCTTTGTGAAAAATTTTAGCAACATATTAGCATCTGGCTCACAGAACACGGATGCTGTTAAATTATAGTTAATTACGCTGCTAAAAACTCCACCAAGTTGCGTACACAACCCAACTTTACGCGAACGTCCACGACCAGTTTCGCGAGTTTTTCAGGCGTCATCCGCAGCGATTGCAAGAGGACCTCCGGCGGCATCGGCGCGCTCTCACTGTCTTCATCCGCACACACCACCGCGCGCAGCCATTTCGCGGCGTGCAACAGACATGCCATGCGCGCGTACCCGGCCGAACCGAGTGGCGTATGCTGCCAGCGCACGGGCTCGACCATCATCACCGGGAAATTCCAGGAGCGCAGCAGCGTCGCGCCCACCTCGGCATGCGTGAAACCCAGCACCGCCCGCTCCGCATCGGCGAACTCCCGCGGGAATGCCCGCGGCGCAAATATCAACGTCGGCTCGATCGCGGAAAGCGCTTCATCGATCGCGACCATGCCCACACCGTGCAACAATCCGACTGTGTACGCCGTGCTCGTATCCTCACCCGTGTGCTCGGCCAGCACTTCAGCGGCGAGCGCACACGCGACCGACCAGCGCCAGTATTCGTCAGCATCGAGCCCGTAAAGGCCGAGCGAGCGCGAGAAAACCTGCGCGTCCGCGACGTGCGACACCATCTCGTGGATCGCATTAAACCCGACCGCGTTGATGGCATCCTCCACCGAGAGACAATGCTCGCCCCGGCTCGCGCTGAACCGGTTGCCCATTGTCAGGACGCGCGCCGTCAGCCCCGGATCGAGCCGCAACAGCGCGCTCACCTGCTGCAAAGTGGGATCGCCGCCTCGTAGCAAAGCATAGAGTTGGGACAGCACCCGAGGCGCTGAGGGGAGGGCCGCCAGTCCCGAAGCCACCTCTGCCACGGTCTGCCGGTTGTGGATGTGAATGTAACTTGGGGGCATGCGCTTTGCATCGGCTCACTAGGGTGAAATCTTTATCCCAACTGAGGCGTTCTCGCCCGCTGATTTAAAAATCGACTGGCAAAACCGGACCTCCCGCACACGTTACGCCACCATGCCTATGACCAATCTTCACTCGGCCGTTTCTCCCACGCTCCCGCGCTTCGATGACGATGATGACGACGAGAAGGAAAAGCCCGAAGGCGGCAAAAACGCCGGCCCTGTGGCGATGCTGATCCAGAAAAAATTCCTCGAGCAGCGTAAGCTCTTCCTCTGGGGCGCCGTCACCGACGAAACCGCCAAGGACCTCACCGAAAAGCTGCTTTACCTGGAGGCCGTCGGTCCCGGCAAAGAAATCACCTTCTACATCAACACCCCGGGCGGCTCCATCACCGCCGGTATGGCCGTTTACGATACGATGAAGCTGATCACCTCCCCGATCACCATCGTCGTCACCGGCATGGCCGCCTCCATGGGCTCGATTCTGCTGAGCGGCGCCCCCAAAGGCCGTCGCCTCATTTATCCCCACGCCCGCGTGCTCATTCACCAGCCGTTGATCTCCGGCCGCATGGTTGGCCCCGCGACCGACATCAACATCCAGGCCAAGGAAATGGAAAAAATCCGCGCCGAGTTGAACCAGATCCTCGCCGACGCCTCCGGCCAGCCGCTCGAACGCATCAACCACGATACCGATCGCGACTTCTACCTGAACGCTCAGGAAGCCATCGCCTACGGACTCGCCGACCGGATCGTCGACAAAGTCTGAGCGTGGCGCCTCGCGCGCACCGTTCGGGCGAATGACCTTCGCGTTCTTCGCGCGAACTTCTCGCTTCTCCAAAAAACAGCGCAGCCTTCACCGGCGGCGCTGTTTTTGCGTCCAGTGTTTGCTCAAGGCCCCATCAAGCCCGCGCTGGGCTCCAATGCCTTCACGCGTTCGTTCACGCTTTCTTCCAGCACCGTCCCCGGCCTCTCCGCGAGCGCCTCGCGCAACACGGCCAGCGCACGCTCCGGTTGCCCCGCGTTTTCCAGCCGGCGCGCCTCGCGCAAGATCACGTAGGGAAACAGTTCATCCGGAAGCTCCGCGCGTTTCGCCCACTGCTCGGCGAACCCCACCCTGAAGGGCCGATAAAGCGGATCGCCGATCACGATGCACTGCCAGCTCACCGCGCGCAGCGCATAAAAAGCTGCGTCACCCAACGTCTCCCCACGCGCCAGCGCCCGCAGCAGCAGATGCGGATGATGCGTAAACGTGAGATACGGCTCATACACGTTCCCAAAGGTCGCCGTCACCCCGCGAGCGATGAGCGGCCCGCACCAATGCGTGGTCGCCGTGTTGAGCGTCGCCGCCGAAAAGCTGTGGATATGCAACGCCACCGCTCCCGGCGGAAACCGGAAGTCCGCCCGCGTAAACGGCCCGACCACCTCGCTCGAATACCACCCGAAATAAAGTGCCGGCGCATCGAACCGAGCCTCGGCCGGCATCGTCTCCGGCGCCCGGTCCACGCTCACGTCGAAATCCAGAACCGTGAGCTGTTTGATCACCTCCTCAAACCAACTATCCCCTTCCCGATGCGGCCCGCCCACATCGACATACGCGCGGCCGATCAGCCCGCGTGTCTCCGCCTCGATCGCGCGATCCACCAGCGCCTTCGCCAGCGCCAGGCCCGGTCCATCCAACCGTGACACCTTCAAAACCCTGTTCCGGTCCAGCGCCGTCGGCTGGTCCTTTTGAAACAACGGATTCGGTATGTATGCGTTAATCGGGTACCCGCTGCGCACCACCAGCGCCAGCTCCATATCGACCGCGCCCCGGTTGGTGCGAAACGACTCCATGCTAGTCATCGGTTTCACCTCCGCATAAAGCTCCTGGCTGTGATCGACCCGCAGCGGCACGCCGCGGCAGACCACGAGATAACTCATGCGGTGGCCGAGCACCGCATACTTCTTCCGCCCCACTGCGTCCGTGAGCGCCGACCCGGTGGCCTCGATCCACCCCCGGCGCACCAGCTCGTCCTGTAACGGCTGATACACCGTGTCCACGAACTCCCGCCAGCCAATCGTCTCCGCGAGCGACATCGGCAGCGCCACGATGTTCTCCGTCGGGATGCCACGCTTCGCCGCATAATACCGCGCCAGCTCCAGCGATTCCCCGGAACTCGAATTCGCCAGTACGACGACCCGCTTCGCCTGCTCCCCCTCCGCCTCCCTCGCCCCGACCTGCGTCAACAATGTGCCCCACATCGCCAGGCCGGCCAGCAACGCGCGCCATGAAAGTCCGAAATGCAGAGCCATAAACGCGGCGAGAAAATCGCCCCGGACAGTCGTGCGCAATTATTCTCGGCCCGCCGCCAGCTCTGCGCACACTCCCTCCCATGCGCCTGCCAGCTCTCGCCGCCTTGTTCATCACGTTAACCGCCGTTCGCGTTTTCGCCTGGGACTACGAAGGCCACCGCGTCGTCAACCTCACCGCACTCGCCTCGTTGCCGACCGACTTCCCCGCTTTCGTGAAAGATCCCGCCGCCCGCGAACGCATCGCCTTCCTCTCCGGTGAGCCCGACCGCTGGCGCAACGTCCCCGATCTCCCGCTGAAACACGCCAGCTCGCCCGACCACTTCATCGATTTCGAAGACCTCGAACCGCTCGGCCTCTCCGCGGCCACGATCAGCGAATTTCGCCACGTTTATACCTCCCAGATTTTCCTCGCCCGCGCCGCCCGCCCTGACCGTTTCCCCGACTTCGACCCTGCCAAAAACAAAGACCGCACCCGCGAACTCGCCGGTTATCTCCCTTGGACGATCACAGAATCCTACGCGCGCCTGAAGTCAGCGTTCTCCTACTTGAAAGCCTACGAAGAAGGCGGCGGCACACCGGAAGAAATCGCCAACGCTCAGGCCAACATCGTCTACCTCATGGGCGTCATGGGCCACTACGTCGGCGACGGCGCCCAGCCGCTTCACACCACCAAGCATTACAACGGCTGGGTCGGCGAAAACCCGAAAGGCTACACCGTCGACCGGAAGTTCCACTCGTGGATCGACGGCGGTTTCCTCGGCAAATCCGGCGGTCTCAAACTCGCGCAACTGGAGCAACAGGTGAAGCCCGCCCGCCGCCTCGCTACCGTCGCCGCGCCCTCCGGCCGCGACCCGATCTTCGAACACGCCGTCACGTATTTGCTCGATCAATTCGCTCACGTTGAACCGCTCTACGCCCTCGAAAAAGCCGGCAAACTGAACCCCGACAACACCGCATCGAAGGAGGGCAAAACCTTCCTCGAAGGCCAGATCGTCGCCGCCGGCCACATGCTCGGCAGCCTCTGGCTGACCGCCTGGCAGGAAGCCCCGCCCGACACTTATCTCCGCGGCCAGCTCCTCGCCCGCCAGGCCAAGGCCGGAAGATAAACCCTCCGCCTGGCTGAATCAGGCGGGCTCTACCGATTGCTCCCGCCCGCAATTGCCCCGGCGTACGCCTTCACCCCGTCCGCGATCGCCGCGGCGATCTGCTGACGGTACTCGGGCGTCGCGATCTTTTTCCCCTCCTCCTCGTTGGAAAGAAACCCCGCTTCCACGAGCACGCCCGGGCAATTCAACGGCCGCAACGCGCCCCAATGCGCGATCTTCTGCCCGCGATCCTCGGCTCGGAGCGATTTCAATAACGCCCCGTGAATCGCGTGCGCGCACGCCACGCTCAAAACATCGAAACGGTTCACCGGCGCCGGCAGTGCTTCGGTGTCATCCGACTGTCCTTTGCCCCACGCGTTCGTCGAACGCTGAAACTGAGGCGCAAACGTGAAGACCTCCGCACCTTTCGTCTTCGTATCGCTGCCCACCGAGTTGAAATGAACGCTCACGAAAAGATCCGCCTTCGCCTGGTTCGCGATGATCGCCCGCGCGCCCAGTCCCACGTCGATATCGGTCTCGCGCGTCATCACCACCTTGAGCCCTTGCGCCTCCAGCAGGCGTTTCAACCGTACCGACACATCCAGCGAGAAAAACTTCTCCTTCAGCCCAAGCGCCGCATTTTGCGTCCCCGTATCCGTACCTCCATGACCCGGATCGATCGCCACCACCCTGAGCGCCCCTCGCGCCGCTAACGGCTGGATCAGTCCCGGTAAAAGACGCTCCGCATCGATCCGGCTGATCCGCACTCCACCCTCCACCAAACGCGCCGGATCGCCCAGAAACACGCGTAGCCCGTTGATCCGGGTGTCCCGCGACCCGGCTTCGATCTCCACCTGGTTCAACGCATTCTTCAGCAGCACCCGCCGCTGCGGCTGCATCCAGGAAATCTCCAAGGAGTGGAGCGCCGCCACGTCCTCGATTCTCAAATACTCCACCGGTGTCGCTGGTGGCTTCGCTTGCGACAACGTGGGCGGTGCCTGCACCTGCCCTGCCTTCGCCACTGGCTGCCGCGGCTCGACGACCGGCGTGGTCGGGCGCGTCGGCGCGTGCCGCACCGGGTTCGCCGAGGCGGTCGCCAGCGCGGACAACGAAAGCAGGAGACCGGTCAGGTAGCGTATCGGCATCGTCGGGGTAAAGGGATGCTCTACGCGCGTTTCTTTACTTTCGCGCCGAAGCAAGCGCACTGGCGTAACCCTTCACGCCATCCGCGATCGCCTCTGCGATTTTCTGCCGGTAGGCGGGCGTGGAAATTTTCTTCGCCTCCGCCGTATTGGACAAAAAGCCCGCTTCCACCAGCACCGCCGGACACGTCGCCAGCCGGAGCACCGCAAGCCGGCCGCGTTTCATCCCACGATCCGAGGTCTTCAAATCTTCCAGCATCGCCCGTTGCAAATGATAACCGAGCAACGCGTTCCAGTGGTCATTCACATTTCCCGGATTCGCAATCCCATCCATGGAACCACGCTCGTCCGCGCTGGCGGAACGCTGGTATTGCGGCGTCATCGTATACGTCTCCGTACCGGAAACCCGCTCCACGTCGTTGGCCACCGCGTTGAAATGCACGCTGATAAAAAGATCCGCGCCCGCCCGCGCCGCCGCAGCCGGTCGGTCGCCAAGATCGATAAACGTGTCGCTCTTGCGCGTGAGGACGACCTTGTAGCCTTGCTGCGTGAGCAACTTCTCCACCCGACGGACCACATCGAGGGTGAAAGTCTTTTCGTTCACTCGCAGCTTTTTGTTCTCTTTGCCCGGATCGCGGCCGCCGTGTCCCGCATCGAGTGCGATCACGCGGAGCTGGGGAATCGACTTCTGCCCCAAGCCCGGCCGTGCGATGGGTCCGATCAATCGCTCAGCATCGATTTTGCTGATACGCAGCGCGCGTTTGTAGATCCGCGCTCCCTCGCCCATGAAAATGCGCACGCCGTTGATCGCGATCTCGCGCGAGCCCGCCTCAAGTTCTATCCGGACCGCCGCGTTCCGCAGCATCAGGCGCTCGCCGCGTTTGATCCACGCGGAGGTCAGGCCGAGTTTTTTTCCGAACGCGGCGGCATCTACATAATCGATACCCCCGAGCTTCACGACACCGGCTGCCGACGATGAGGTCGTCACCTGTCCCGGCGGGCGCAGCGGAGCCGAGCGAGTCACCGCCATCGTTTCCGGCGCAGCGAAAACGCACAACGCTCCGGCCAGGGCCAGATACGAAAACAATCTACTTACGGCAGGCCGCACGCCCGCGTCCTCAGGCTTTTTCCGCAGCCGAATCCGGTTCGTCGTCCTCGTCGTCGTGCTTCGAGGGCACGTCGTGGGTCGTTTCGCCCGGCTTGAGATACTTGGGCTTCCGCTTGTTGGTGGGCAGCGGGGTCAACATGACGTTGATCTGCTTGCCCATCAGCTTCGGCGGAGAATCCGGATGGCCCATGCCATCGAGCTCAGACAGCGCCTTCGTGATGACGGCGAAACCGATTTCGGTATGCGCCATTTCACGACCACGGAACTTCAAGCGGAGTTTCACCTTCGCGCCATGGCTGAGGAATTCCTCGGCGTGGCGGATCTTCGTGTGGAAATCGTTATCCGCGATACGTGCCGAAAACTCGATCTCCTTGATCTTGCTGGCCGTCACCTTCGCGTGGGAAACCTTCTTCTGCTCTTCGTAAACGTACTTGCCGAAATCCATGATGCGGCAAACCGGGGGAACCGCGGTCGGCGCCACTTCGACGAGGTCGAGACCGACTTGGATGGCGAGCGCGAGCGCTTTCTCCGTCGGCAAAATACCGAGCTGTTTACCTTCGGGGCTGATCACGCGGATCTGCGGGACCTTGATGCGATGATTGCG
>CAMLSH010000176.1 GCA_946482625.1 uncultured Opitutaceae bacterium | reverse complement strand
CCGCCCTCTCCACCAATCTCGCCGTCTATCGATCGGAAACGCTCAACGGTGTCTCCACCGACGCCCTTACCGGCCAGATCACGCAGGACATCGAGCAGATCGTCCAAGGCGTTGAGTTTGGCGTCTCCGGCAAGCTCAGCGACCGGTGGCTCGTCTTCGGCGGCATCGGCTACACCGATAGCGAGCTCAAAGCCGCAGGCACCACCTCCGCGGCCAACGACGGCGCCGGTCTCCGCTTCACCCCGCGTCTTTCCGGCAATCTTTGGACCACCTACATCCTCCCTTTCGGTCTGACCATCGGCGGCGGCGCCCGCTACTCCGACTCCGTCTCCCGCTCCACCGCCAACTCCGTCGCCGTCACCAATCCCACCCTCGTCTACGTGCCGAGCTTCTGGGTCTTCGATGCGATGGCCGAGTACGCCCTCACGAAAAACACCAGTCTTCGCCTCAACGCCTATAACCTGGCCGACGAAGATTATTTCCGCCTGAACAACAACGGCGGCCGTTACTACCCGGGCGCTCCGCGCTCCTGGCAGCTCACCGCCGTAGTTAAGTTCTAAACACACCGCGCCACCTCGGCCGGGGCCAGCGAGCCCCGGCCTTCCGCATTTTCAGAGCACGCACACGTTTCCACTTCAACGTCCTCACTCCTCCCGCCTTCCCCTCTCCTTCGCCGCCATGATCCTCGCCATCCCCAACGTCCTCACACCGCAACAAGTCGCCGAGGCACGCACCCTCCTCGCCTCCGCCGAATGGATCGACGGCCGCGCCACCGCCGGCCACCAGGGCGCTCGAGTGAAAGACAATCTCCAGCTCCCCGTCACGCATCCCGTGGCCCGGCAGGTCGGCGACACGATCGTGAAAGCCCTGACCCAGAATTCCCTCTTCATGGCATCGGCGCTTCCGCTGCACATCCTGCCTCCGATGTTCAACCGCTATACCGGCGGCCAGCAATTCGGCATCCACGTCGACGGCTCGATTCGCACCATCCCCGGCACCGGCCACCGCATCCGCACCGATCTTTCCTGCACTCTGTTCTTCGCCGAACCCTCGGAATACGACGGCGGCGAACTGATCATCCAAGACACCTACGGCGCCAAGAGCGTGAAACTCCCCGCCGGCCACATGATCCTTTATCCGGCCACCAGCCTCCACAACGTCACGCCCGTCACCCGCGGCGAACGCCTGTGCTCCTTTTTCTGGATACAAAGCATGATCCGCGAAGACGCCAAACGCTCGCTGCTCTTCGAACTCGACGTCGGCATCCAGCGCCTCGGCGCCGATCACCCCGACCACGCCTCCAACGTCCAACTCGCCGGCGTTTACCACAACCTCCTCCGCCTCTGGGCGGAAATGTAACTCCGATTCCCTCTCTTTCGTCTTTCGATTGATCTTTCTTCCCTCGCCGGCCCTCCGCTTCAGCTCCGACTTGCCGTGAAACTCTTCCGTAAAATCCTCTTCTGGTCCCACCTCGCCGCCGGCCTCGTCGCCGGCCTGTTCATCGGCGTCATGTGTTTCACCGGCACCGTCCTCGCCTTCGAGCACGAGATCGTCGAATGGGCCGAGCGTGACGCCCGCCGCGTCACTGTGCCCACGGAGACCACCAGGCTTTCCCTCGCCGACCTGCAGCGCAAACTCCGCGAGGCCCAGCCCGAGTTCCGCTCCACCGGCATCACGCTGCTCAACGACCCCGCAGCCGCCGTCACCTTCACTGCCGGCCGCGACAACGCCGTATTCGCCAATCCCTACACGGGCGAGGTGAAGCAACCCGCCTCCACCCAGGTTCACGATTTCATGGACGTGATGACCGCCTGGCACCGCTTCCTCGGTCGCGAGGGCGAGCAGCGCCCGCTCGGCAAACTGATCAACGGCATCTGCAATCTCGCCTTCTTCGCTCTCGCGGTCACCGGACTCTACCTCTGGATGCCGCGCAACTGGTCGTGGCGCGGTGTGAAAGCCATCGCCCTCCTCAACTTCAAATCCTCCGGTATCGCTCGCGATTTTAACTGGCACAACGTCATCGGCCTCTGGTCCGCCCCGATCCTGATCGTCCTCACGCTCACCGCCGTCCCGATTTCGTTTCGCTGGGGCGGCGATCTCATTTACCGGCTCACTGGCGAGGAACCTCCCGCCCGCCCGGCGCCCGGACAAGCCGGTCCCGGTGCGCCGAACGCGACACCCGCCTTCGAAATCAAGCGCCCGACACCCGACGCCCGCCCACTCAGTCAAGACGCGCTCCTCGCCACCGTTCAGCAGCAGTTTCCCCGCTGGGAGCAAATCACCCTTCGCAGCGGCGGCGCCCAGCGCGGCGCTCGTCCCGCGGCAGCCAACGGAAGCGCAACGTCGCAGCCCCGCGAGGCATCCACCTCCCCCATCCAAAATCCCGATACTAAAGTCGAGACACCTTCGGGTCGCCCTGCTCCGCAACCCCTCACGATCGTCATCCGGGAATCAGACTCTTGGCCACGCACCGCCACCACTACGCTCACGATCAATCCCTTCACCAGCGAGATCCTCAAACGCGAAGGCTACGCCGATCTCACCGCCGCGCGGCAGATCCGCTCATGGACGCGCTTCCTCCACACCGGCCAGGCGCTCGGCTGGCCCGGTCAGCTCGTGGCCGGCCTCGCCTGCCTCGGCGGCTGCTTCCTCGTCTACACCGGCTTCGCGCTCTCCTTTCGCCGTTTCTTCAAACGCCGCAAACCCAGCGCACCCACGGCCCCCTAACTTCCGAAGAACGTTCCTTCCGTGTGTAGGGCCTGAGCCCGCCTCAGGCCGTTGTGCATTAAATCCCGGAAGGCCTCGGACTAGCCGAGGCCCTACATGAGATCTCCCGCTCCCTTCCGAACGCGCTCCTCAAAAAAGCTCACAACGCGCAAACGACCGCCCCTTTTTGCGTCTTTTGCGCCTTCTTGTGTCCATGCCTGCTTTGCTCCGACCTTAGCGTCCTCGCGTCTTTGCGATTAAACAAAGACGCCGCGCATCGCTCACGCCCGCACGCGCATCCGCACCTGACGCAGCCGTTCGTCCGCCGCACGCAGATCGCCCAGCGTTTCCAGCAGGCGCTCCATCCCCGGTTTGCCCAGCTCGCCAAACCCGCGCGCTTGCAATCCCTGCAGCGTCCGCCCCACCGCTTCCGCGCCCGCTTGCATCATCGGCGCACTCGCCTTCTTCGCTGCCGGCGAACGCTCCGGGTCGAGGTTCTCCAACACAAACTCCGCCAGGAAATGCGGCTGATGCTTCGCGTAAATTTCCGTCCCGAAGCGAAACAGCTCCGCTTCCATCGGCTTGAACGCCGGCAATCCGCGCTCTTCCCAAAGCCGCGAAAGTGCGAGCCCCTCGTCAACCGCATCGGTCGCCTCGCCGACAAGCTCCTTCACGTCATCGCCCGCCTTCGTCTCCGCCAACCGGGCCGCCGCCGCCCGACAAAGCGCGTGCCGCGCCTTCAACGCCACATCCGCCATGCCCGGCTGCTGCTCCTCCATACCCGCGATCGTGGCCCGCGCCTCGAGCGCCGACTCGCGCGCTTCCGCCAGTTTGTCCGGCGAAGTCGCGAGCAACAGCCCCGCGCGATTCAACCATGCGCACGCCAGCAAATGCTTTCCCTCCGGCCGCTCCAGCACGCGATGCCCTTTGAGCAACGCGATCGACTGATCGAAGCCCTTCAACGCCTCCACCACGCTGTCCGGCCCGCCGATCGCCTGCGCCGTGATGGCCCGGTTCATCCACGCCACCGCGAGCCGATGACGGAACCAATCGTTTTCCTCCACGGGCAACGTCTGCATCACCGCCAGCGCCTCATCATAACTGCGCAACGCATCCGCCAGATTCTCCGGTGTGCCGAGCCGCGTCAGCGCGTCCGCGCGATTCATCCAACCCGCCGCCAGCCCGTAGTGGAATTGATGATTCGGCCCGGCCGACAGCCCCTTGCGCAGCTCGATGCACGCGTCGAAATTTTTCACCGCCTCCGACAAATGCTCCGGCGATCCCGCCGCCAGCAAAGCCAGCCCGCGATTGATCCAGACATTCCCCAGATCGTCCCGCCGAAACTCCTCCGAAGTCCCGGTCGCCGACGCCGCGGTCAGCACCTTGGCTGCTTCGTCATAACTTTTCAGCGCCTCCGCCAGCCCCGCTGCTCCGCGAGCCCGCAACACATTCGCCCGCCCCATCCACGCCAGCGCGAACCAGCGCAGCGGATCGCCCCCCGCTGCCAGAAACGGCTTCAACCGCGAAATCCCCTCGTCAAATTGTTGGATCGTCCACGCCGCGCGGGAAGGATCGCCCGTCGCCGCGGATTGTTCGGCCGCCTGCAAAAAAGCGAGCGCTTCGGCGATCTTGGGGTGTGGAGCAGGAGCGGACGGATTCGTCATGAAAAGTAGAGCGTTAGGAACAGTCCGCAAAATCAGACCCTCCGTCCCGGTCAACCAAGCCTTTTCCGCCCTGCCCGCCTCAGCCCCTCCCCACTTCTCCGCGCCCACGCCGGCCGCCGCACTCCCAACCGCCCCTACCGGTCCACTTCGGCGCGCCCTCAACGCCACCAAAAAAAGTGTCACGTATTACGTGACACTCTCCCGCAAAAACGACCGCCGCCGCCTCATTTCAAACCCTGCCGCTGCTGGTCCGCCCCATCCCGCTTTCCCTCCCGGCATCGGCAACGCCCGATAAAAGTGTCACGTATTACGTGACACTTTCGCTCCAGACCGCGTTGGGCGGGGCGCGGGCGCTTCGCCTAAATAGAGCCGACCGCGCCTTCGCCAAGTGTCCTCATCCCTTCGATGCGCGGCCACCAGCACAGGCATCGGAAACGCGCCGAATGTCGTTTAAGTGCATAAGTCAACTTCGTCTGTTTTCCATAGGTAGATAACCGGATTTATGTCCGCACTTTCGGCGCTATGTGCATAGCTTTGTGCTTGCCGTTTCCGCCACCTGAAGGCTCTGCTTGGCGCCTTTCACCCGGATCATGCGCACCGTGAACCAGCAAAACCTCGCCCGACAGCTGAAGCTGTCCCGCACCACGGTTTCGCGCAGCCTCTCGAATCACCCCGCGATCAGCGCGGAAACCCGTGAGCGCGTCCTCGCCGCCGCGGCGGCCTCCGGCTACCGCCGCGCTCCCACCCGGTCCGTCCGCCGCCCGCGCGCCGCAAAACCGCTCACCGTCGGCGTCCTCATCGGCGCCCCGCTCGTCGCGGCCGATCGCGCCACCTTTCCGCTGATTCTCCAAGGCATCCGCCGCCGCGCCGCGATCGAGCACCTCGGCATCGACGTCCTCTCCCTCGATCCCGCCGAGCTCACCAACGACACCGGCCGCCGCCTGCTCTTCCGCCACATCCGCAAAGCAGGCTGGCGCGGGGTCATCCTCGTTTACCCGTTTCCCGCCGACGTCGTGAAGATGATCGCGCGTAAACTCACCGCCGTGTCCATCCTCACTGAATACAAGGACACCCCGCTCGACGTCGTCGACACCGATCACGGCGGCGTGCGCGAACTCGTCGGCCGGCTTGCCGCGCTCGGCCACCGCCGCATCGGTTTCGTGTCATGGGCCTACGCCGCCGGCGGCTTGTGGGCCTCGCGCCGTTTCGCCGCTTACGCCGAAGGCCTTTTCGAACACGGCCTCGCGCTCGATCCGCGCTGGACCTTCAACCTCCACGCCGCCCAGCCGCGCTATGTCGACACGACAACGCTCGCCAGTGCCGTGGCCGCCGCCACCCGTCGCGACGGCGTCACCGCCTGGGTCTGCGCCGCCGATCACCAGGCATATCAACTGATCGCGGATTTGAAGGAGCTCGGCCTCAACATCCCCACCGACTGCTCCATCACCGGCTTCGATGGAAATGAGCCGCCCCCCGGCCTTCCCGCTGTCGCCACCCTCCGCGTCCCCAACGAAGAACTCGGCGCCTCCACCATCGCCCGACTCGTGAGCCGCCTGCTGCAGCCCAAATCGCTCCGCCGAAAAATCCTCGTCGAAACCACCTTCGTCCCCGGCGCGACCCTCTCCGCCCCGCCCGCCTGACGCCCTCTTTCCCTTACTCTTTCTCCTTCCGCCCTCCGACTCCGCCTCCGCTTTCCCTCCTCACTCTTCACCCTCCACTCCTTTTCCCTCCTCCCATGAAAAAATCGAAGTCCAAATCCCACTTCCCGGCCATCGCCCAGATCGCCTACGAAGGCCCACGCAGCGAAAACGCTCTGTCGTTCAAGCACTATAATCCCGACGAGGTCATCGACGGCAAAACCATGTCCGAGCACCTCCGCTTCGGCATCGCCTACTGGCACGCCTTCCGCGGCACCGGCGCCGACCCGTTCGGTCCCGGCACCATCGTCCGCCCCTGGGAGTCCGGCAAAGACCCCGTATCCGTCGCCAAGGTACGCATGGACGCCGCCTTCGAATTCTTCCAAAAAATCCGCGCCCCCTTCTGGTGCTTCCACGACCGCGACATCGCCCCCGAGGGCAAGACCCTCGCCGAATCCAACAAGTACCTCGACGCCATCGTCGCCCACGCCAAAGACCTCCAGAAAGCCACCGGCGTGAAACTCCTCTGGGGCACCGCCAATCTCTTCAGCAACCCGCGTTTCCTCGCCGGCGCGTCCACAAATCCCGACGCCCACGTCTTCGCCTACGCCGCCGCACAGGTGAAGAAAGCCATGGAAGCTACCCTCGAACTCGGTGGCGAAAATTACGTCTTCTGGGGCGGCCGCGAAGGCTACGAGACGCTCCTCAACACCAACCTCAAACGCGAACAAGACCACCTCGCCCGCTTCCTCGGCATGGCCGTCGATTACGCGAAAGAGATCGGCTTCAAGGGCCAGTTCCTCATCGAGCCCAAGCCAAAGGAGCCGACCAAGCACCAGTACGATTTCGACTGCGCCACCTGTATCGGCTTCCTCAAGACCTACGGCCTCGCGAAGCACTTCAAGTTTAACATCGAGACCAACCACGCCACGCTCGCCGGCCACTCGTTCCAGCATGAGATCGAGGTCGCCGCCGCCGCCGGCATGCTCGGCTCGATCGACGCCAACACCGGCGATCCGCTCCTCGGCTGGGATACCGACCAGTTCAACACCGACGCCCGCGAGCTCACCCTCGCCATGATCCCGATCCTCAATGCCGGCGGTCTCGGCTCCGGCGGTTTCAACTTCGACGCAAAGCTCCGCCGTCCCTCGATTGACCTCGACGACCTCTTCCACGCCCACATCGGCGGCATGGACGCCTACGCCCTCGCATTCAAACTCGCGCGCAAAATCATCGCCGACGGCAAGCTCCAGAAGTTCGTCGACGACCGCTACAGCTCGTACGACACCGGCTACGGCAAAGACATCGAGAAAGGCAAAGTCGGTTTCAAAGAGCTTGAGAAACTCGTCCTCACAAAACTCGGCGAGCCCACTCCGAAGAGCGGCAAACAAGAGTACCTGGAAAACCTCTTCGCCCAATACGTCGCCAACGGCGTCTGATGTAGGAGCGGCTTTATGCCGCGATTCTTCCTTTATGGGACTGCGGTGCCTCGGCACCGCTTTCAAAGGCGAGCCTCGGCTCGCCTTTTTTATGTCCGCATCGCCCGCCCCGTTTCCGCGATTGCCGAAACGCACATCTGCGTTTCATTTCCCACATCATGGTCAAAGGCCAACGCGTCGTCTGTATCAACGACACCTTCAACGAATTCATCCGCGCGATCTACAAGCAGCTCCCCGTCAAGGGCGTCACGTACACGATCCGCGAGGTCTTTCTCGGCCGCGAGAAAGTCG
>CAMLSH010000175.1 GCA_946482625.1 uncultured Opitutaceae bacterium | reverse complement strand
GCAGCTGATGGTGCGGGCGTGGTCGGCGAGGACGCGGAAGGCGATGTCGATGTTCTCTTGTTCGCTGAGGCCTTCGCGTTTCGAGGGGACAGTTCCCTTGAAAGTCTTGCCGGAGAGTTCGGTGACTTTGGCGAAGAGGGGGGCGAAGACGTCGGCGTTGTAGTTGGAGGGCTCGGCGGAGAAGTCGGTGAACTTTTTCGTCGTGGCCATGATGCCGGCGACGCGTTCGAAGCCCATGCCGGTGTCGACGTGTTTGGCGGCGAGGGGGGAGAAGGTGCCGTCGGCGTTGGCGTTGAACTGGATGAAGACGTGATTCCAGATCTCGATGCAGCGGGGGCTGGAGGAGTTGACGAGGGCGCGGCCGGGGGCTTCGTCGTCGGAGGGGAGGAGGTTGAAATGGATCTCGGAGCAGGGGCCGCAGGGGCCGGTGTCGCCCATCTGCCAGAAGTTGTCCTTGCGGTTGCCGTGGACGATGTGGATGGCGGGATCGAGGCCTTCTTTTTTGAAGAGTTCGGTCCAGATGGCGGCGGCTTCGTGGTCGAATTCGGAGGGGTCGCCGGGCTTGGGGGCGTAGACGGTGGCGAAGAGGCGTTTGGCGGGGATGCCCCAGACTTTGGTGAGGAGTTCCCAGCCCCAGGTGAGCGACTCTTTTTTGAAGTAGTCGCCGAAGGACCAGTTGCCGAGCATCTCGAAGAGGGTGTGGTGGTAGGTGTCGTAGCCGACGTCTTCGAGGTCGTTGTGTTTGCCGCCGGCGCGGATGCATTTCTGGGTGTCGGCGGCGCGGGTGTCTTTCGAGGGGCGGGCGCCGGCCCACGTGGAGACGTCGGGGGCGCGGTCACCGAGGAAGATGGGCACGAACTGGTTCATGCCGGCGTTGGTGAAGAGGAGTCCGGGGGAGTCGGGCAGGAGCGACGACGATGGGACGATCGTGTGGCCTTTTGAGGCGAAGAAATCGAGGAAGCTCTGGCGGATCTCGGCGGAGGTCATGGAAGAGTGAAGAGGGAAAGGTGAAGAGTGAAAGTCGGAGGCGGAGGCGGCGGGAGGCGAGTAGGTCGGAGGACGGGGAGCGGCGCGCTGGGTGGTCGGGAAATTAGGAACGGGGAGCAAAAAGGGCGGGGCGGCGGGCGGCAAGGGAAGAGAAGCGGGGATTGGGCGGTGTTTAGGCGGGCGTTCGCCGGGGAGCGGCGGGCGGGTGGCAAGGGGGTGGGAAATGGCGTGGGGAGTTGCCACGGGCGCGAGTGCGACAATCGTATCGGCCTACCCACGTTCCTCAGGCATTTGACGGGATGCTCCGAAAGGCGGTGTTTTCGGAGGGCACTCTCACTCAAGGTCTGCGGCGCCTCGTGGTATCCAACATGCGCGCGGCGAAACGAAATGACTTTGAAAAGAGCCCGGTTCACCGGGCGGACGGCTTGAACGGCATGAGGACGGCATTGCGGGAGCGATCCATGCTTTCATGAGTGCGCGGAATTTCATCGCGGGCATCCGGTGGCGAGGGCGGAGGGGCGGCGAGGGTAGTGGCGAACCGAGGAGGGCGGACGTGGTCAGGAGGGAGCTCGAATGAAGGATTTTTGGACAACGTTATGCGCGGCGACGTTCATGCCGCACGGGCATTGTTACCTGTGGGAGCCGGGACTGTTGTGGTTGCACATCGTGTCGGACGCGTTGATCGCGGCGGCGTATTTCTCGATTCCGTTCACGCTGGTTTATTTCGTCCGCAAGCGGCGCGATCTGGAGTTCAACTGGATATTCCTGTGCTTCGCATTGTTCATCGTGGCGTGCGGAGCGACGCACTTGATGGAGATCTGGGTGATCTGGCATCCGACGTATTGGCTGAGTGGATCGGTGAAGGCGATCACGGCGCTCGCCTCGGTGCCGACCGCGTGGTTGTTGGTGAAGCTGGTGCCGCGGGCTGTCGGCGTGCCGAGTGCGGCGGCGTTGCGGGAAGCCAACCTCGCGCTCGAACGGGAGATCGTTGAGCGCAAGCGGGCGGAGGCCGAAGTGAGGCGCGTCAACGACGAGCTGGAGCGTCGTGTGGGCGAGCGGACGGCGCAGCTGGAGGCGGCAAACAAGACGTTGGAACTGGAAGTCGCCGAGCGGCGGCGCGCGGAGATCGCGGGGAACGAAAGCCAGCGCTTGCTCGAGGCGATCAGCGATAATTCGCCGGCGGTTATCTACGCCAAAGACCTCGACGGGCGGTATCTGCTGGCGAACCGGCGCTACGAGGAAATTTTCCATCTGGCGCGCGAGACGATCATCGGGCGCACGGACAAGGAGCTTTTCCCTGTGGCGGCGGCCGAGGCGTTTCGCGCGATGGACCTGCGGGTGATCGCGGCCGGTCGTACGCTGACGGAGGAGGAAACCGCGCCGCATCACGATGGACCGCACACATACATCTCGGTGAAGAGTCCGCTGCGCGATCATGCGGGGAACGTTTACGGCGTGTTCGGCATCTCGACCGACATCACCGAGCGAAAATCCTCGGAGGAGAAACTGCGCGCCTCGACAAAGGAGATCTTCGATCTGCGCGCGGCGCTCGATGAGCACGCGATCGTGGCGATCACCGATCCGCAGGGGAAGATCACGTACGTGAACGACAAGTTTTGCGCGATTTCGAAGTATTCGCGCGAGGAGTTGATCGGTCACGATCACCGCATCATCAACTCGGCGTTTCACTCGAAGGAGTTTATCCGCGATCTGTGGAAGACGATCGGGAGCGGACAAGTGTGGCGGGGTGAGATCCAGAACCGGGCGAAGGATGGCTCGGTGTACTGGGTGGCGACGACGATCGTGCCGTTCCTCGATGAGCACGGGAAGCCGCGCCAGTATGTGGCGATCCGCGCGGACATCACGGAGCGGAAGCGGGCGGAGACGGAGATCACGCGGCTCAACGCGGAGCTGGAGCAGCGCGTGGCGCGGCGCACCGCGCAGCTGGAAGAGGCGAATCGCGAACTGGAGGCGTTTTCGTATTCGGTATCCCACGACTTGCGCGCGCCGCTGCGGGGGATCGACGGATTCGCGCGCATCCTGCAGGAGGATTATGCGGATAAACTCGATGCGGAAGGCCGGCGAGTGCTGGGGATCATCGGCAGCGAATCGAAACGCATGGGGCAGTTGATCGACGATCTGCTGGGCTTCTCGCGCATGAGCCGGCAGCAACTGGCGGTGACGGAGATCGACATGGCGGGTCTGGCGCAAAGCGTCTTCGACGGGTTGATGGCGGCGGGGCCGAAACACTCGCCGCGGCTCATCCTCACGCCGCTGCCGACGGTGTCCGGCGATCGCGCGACACTGCGGCAGGTGTTCGTTAATCTGCTGGGGAATGCGGTGAAGTTCACTGCGCGTCAGGCGGAGCCGACGATCGAGGTGGGCGGGCAGAGCGCGGGCGGCGTGGCGACGTTTTACGTGAAAGACAACGGGGTGGGCTTCGATGAAAAATATCGATCGAAGCTCTTTGGGGTTTTCCAGCGCCTGCATAGCGAGGAAGAGTTTGAGGGCACCGGCGTCGGGCTGGCGCTTGTGCAACGGATCGTGATCCGGCACGGCGGAAAAGTCTGGGCGGAGGGCCGCCCTGGAGAAGGCGCGACGTTTTATTTCACCCTGCCGGAAGCAACCGAAGGTCCTTTATGAACACGCACATGGAAGTCGAAGTCCTCCTCGTGGAGGACAATCCGCGCGATGCCGAGCTGACGCTGCGGTCGTTGCGGAAACATCATCTCGCCAATCACGTCGTCCACGTGAAGGACGGGCAGGAGGCGCTGGATTGGTTGACGGCGACGGGGCAGTACGCGGGGCGCGATCTGAAGCAAAAACCGCGGGTGGTGCTGCTCGATCTGAAGCTACCGAAGATGAACGGCCTCGAGGTGCTGGCGGCGATCCGGGCCAACGAGCAGACGAGCCTGCTGCCGGTGGTGGTGCTGACCTCGTCGCAGGAGCAGCGCGACGTGGTCGAAAGCTACCGGCTGCGGGTCAACAGCTACATCGTGAAGCCGGTGGATTTTGAGAAGTTCTCTGTCGCCGTCGCCGAGGCCGGGCACTACTGGTTGCTGGTCAATCACGACACGCCTTGAGCGGGGACGGCATTTTTCACGCGATGAACTCCGAAGCAGAGAGCACTTCCAGAAAGCGGATACGCGTGTTGCTGCTCGAAGACCGCGGGACTGACGCGGAGATCATGATCTGGGAACTGCGCCGGGCGGGCTTCGAACCGGAGTGGGAGCGGGTCGAAGACGAGGCGGGCTTCCGCGAGAAACTCGATCCGGCGCTCGATCTGATTCTGGCCGACTACAATCTGCCGACGTTCGACGGGCTGCGGGCGCTCGATCTGGTGACGGCGGGGCGTTTCGATATCCCGTGCATCATCGTCTCCGGGGCGCTGGGCGACGAACTCGCGGCTGAGTGTATCAAGCGCGGGGCGGTCGATTATCTGTTGAAGGACCGGCTGGCGCGGCTGGGGCAGGCGGTTTCGCAGGCGTTGGAAAATCGGGCCCAACGTAAGCAAAACGAAGCGGCGGTGGCGGCTTTGCGGCGGAGCGAGGAACGGTTTTCAAAAGCGTTTCGTTCCAGTCCGGCGGCGCTGGCGATCAGCCGGCGGGCGGATGGGACAATTTTGGACGTGAACGACGCGTTTCTGGAGCTGTTCCAGTGCACGCGGGACGAGGCGGTGGGGCGGAGTTCGCTGGAGTTGGAGCTGGTCGGGCAGGACGCGTTGGAGCGATTTCGCGCTGAGCTGAGCGGGAATGATTCGCTGTTGAATTATGAAATGCCGATGCGGACCCGGACGGGGAAGCCGCTGAGCGTGTTGCTGTCGGTCGAAGTGGTCGAAGATGGGGCGGAGGCGTGCGTGTTGACGACTGTCATGGATGTGACCGAGCGCAAACGGGCGGAGGCGCAGATGGAAGTGGAGTATGCGGTGACGCGGGCGCTGGCCGAAGGCGGCGCGCTGCGACCGACGGCGTTGAAGATTTTACAGATCATCAGCCAGATGCTGGAATGGGACATGGGCCTGCTTTGGAAAGTGGATACGCCGGCGGGAACGTTGCGTTGCGTGGAGGCGTGGCACGGGCCATCGGACTCACTGGCGCGTTTCGCGGAGGCGAGTCGCAAGCGGGTGTTCACGCCGGGGCAGGGATTGCCCGGAAAAGTCTGGGCGACGAAGGAGCCGGCGTGGATGCCGAGCCTGCCGGACGATACGGCATTTTTGCGGCGCGAGGTGGCGGCGGCGGCGGGTTTGCAGAGCGGGTTGGGGTTTCCGATCCGGCTGCACGACGACGTGCTCGGCGTGGTGGAGTTCTACAGTGTGCGGGGGATGCAGCCGGACCCGCGAGTGCTGACGTTGCTGGCGACGCTGGGGACGCAGATCGGGCAGTTCATCGAACGGCAGCAACTGGAGGATCAGTATCGGCAGTCGCAGAAGATGGAGGCGATCGGGACGCTTGCGGGCGGAATCGCGCACGATTTCAACAACATCCTGACGGCGATCTATGGCTACACGGAGATCGCGCGGATGGAGGTGGAGGGAAACCAAAACGCGTTGGAGCCGCTCGATGCAGTGGTGGAGGCGTCGAAGCGCGCGACGGCGTTGGTGAGGCAGATTTTGGCGTTCAGCCGGCATCAGCCGCAGCAGCGCAGCCCGATGCAACTCCAGCGGGTGGTGGCAGAAGTGCTCACGTTGTTGCGAGCGACGATACCGACCACGATCGAGATCAAGGCGGAGTTGGACGACAAGGCGGCCGCGGTGTTGGCCGATGCGACGCAGATCCACCAAGTGCTCATGAATCTCGGCACAAATGCGGCGCAGGCGATGAAGGATCAGCCGGGACTGCTGGAGGTGCGGCTGGAGAATTTTGAAATCGACGCGGACTTCGTGCAGACGCGCCCGGCGTTGCGCCCGGGCTGGTATGTGCGGCTCTCGGTGAGCGATACCGGGCATGGGATGGATTCGGCGACAGCGGCGAGGATCTTCGAGCCGTTTTTCACGACCAAAGCGCCCGGCGAGGGCACGGGGCTCGGGCTGTCGGTGGTGCATGGGATCATGTCGAGCCACGACGGAACGATCACCGTTTACAGCCAGCCCGGGGAGGGGACGACGTTTCATCTCTATTTCCCGGCGCATGGGAATGTCGCTCCCGTTTCCAGCCAGACCGCGGAGGCGCCGGTGCCATACGGCCGGGGCCAACGTATTCTCTATGTGGACGACGAACAGCCGCTCGCGGAGATGGGCAGAAAGATTTTGGAGCGGCTCGGTTATGAGGTCGATGTGCGAGGCCGGCCGGCGGAAGCCCTCGCGGCTTTTCGAGCGGCGCCGGCGGATTACGATCTGGTGGTGACGGATCTGACGATGCCTGGAATGACCGGGATCGAACTGGCGCGGCAGCTTCTGCACATCCGGCCGGAGCTGCCGGTTATCCTGATGACGGGTTACGCGGCGATGCTGACGCCGGAGCGGGTGCGCACGCTCGGCATCCGGGAGTTGCTCTTGAAACCGCATTCGGTGCGCATGCTTGCGGAAGCGCTCCAGCGGGCGTTCACAGGGGAAACCGCGAGGCCGCTGGCAACGCGGCGCTGAGCGAGGGCGGAGCTGGGGTTTGCGCAGTTGTCGGCGCCCGAGGCGGTTCGCAGGGGAAGGGAGCTGGGCCGGTGTTTCTTCCATGTGACGACAAGCGGTTTCCACCACACGAGAAATGGCTGGGATTCCGGCGTCGCGCGGCTTGCGGGGGCGGGGCGGTCGTGCCTGAGTCTCGACTAAGCTGAACAGAGGTTCCGCGCCGGGCGGGCTGGCCGGCTTGTTGCCCCCTTTCTGAATCATGATTTCGACCCCCTCGCGAATCGCGTTGCGAATTTCAACGATGTACGTGGCCGTGGGCGGGGCCTGGATATTGTTGTCGGATCAGATCGTGATGGGGCTGTGGGGCGACACGGCGGCCGTCACGGTGATGCAGACGTACAAGGGCTGGTTTTTCGTGGGGATGACCGGGTTGATCTTGTTTTTTTGGATACGCGAGGCGGTGAGGCGGCAGGGACGGGCGGTGGAGGCGAAGCATCGGGCGGAGCAGGAACGGGAGCAGTTGAAGGCAAAGGAGGACCGGCTGAAGATGGAGTCAGCGGAGGTCGCGCGGCGGCTGGAGCTGATGTCGGAGGGAGGAAGCGATGGGTTCGTATCGCTCGACCGCCAGTGGCGCTGCACGCACGCCAACCGGCAGGCGTTGAAGATACTCGGGGGAAAGACGGCGGATCTGCCCGGCAAGGTCCTCTGGGAGGTGTTTCCCGAGTTCGCGGACGGGTTGTTCCATCGTCGCTGTATCCAGGTGTTGGCGGCGCAGAAGCCGGAGATGTTCGAGGAACACGTGGCCGCGTGGGATCGCTGGTTCGAGTACCGGATTTACCCGATTCCCGAAGGGATCGCGGTGTTTGCGCGGGACATCAGCGCGCGGCACCGGGCTGAGGCGAAGCTCGAAGAGGCGACGCAACAACTGCGGAAGAGCGAAGCGCGGCTGAAATCTGCGCAGGCGCGGGCAAAAATGGGCAGTTGGGAATCGGATACGGTGACGGGAGAAAACTGGTGGTCGGAGCAGATGAGCCGGTTGTTCAACCGCGATCCAGCTCTGGGGCCGGCGCCGTTGGACGATTTTTTGGAGATGCTTCATCCGGAAGACCGCGCGGCGGTGCGGGCGACCGCCGCCGAGATGCCGACGTTACGGACAACGAAGGCGGAGCAGTTTCGCTCCAATCCCGCGCTGGGGCCGATCCG
>CAMLSH010000174.1 GCA_946482625.1 uncultured Opitutaceae bacterium | reverse complement strand
TCCAGGCGAAGACCGGCGTGCCGGTTTTCGCGATGGCCGCGGCGGCGTGGTCCTGCGTGGAGAAGATGTTGCACGAGGCCCAGCGGACGTCGGCACCGAGCGCGACGAGCGTCTCGATGAGGACGGCGGTCTGGATCGTCATGTGCAACGAGCCGGTGATGCGCACGCCCTTGAGCGGCTTTTTCGCGCCGAACTTTTTTCGGAGCGCCATGAGACCGGGCATTTCGTGCTCGGCGACGTTGAGTTCTTTGCGGCCCCAATCGGCGAGACCGATGTCGCGCACGATGAAGTCCTGGCCCTTGGGCACTTTTTTGAGAGGAGAAACAGATGACATATAAAGAGAGGAGAGACGGGTGACTTAAATTTAACGAGCCGTGCGCGAATCGTACGCGCACGGCTGAGTGGCGGATGCCTTACTTGAGCGCGGCTTTAAGCGCGGCGACCTTGTTGGTCTCTTCCCACGGAAGACCGGCTTTGCCGAAATGGCCGTAGTTGGTCGTCTCGCGGTAGATCGGGCGGAGCAGATCAAGCTGCTTCACAATGTCGGCGGGCTTGAAGCTGAAAACTTTCTCAACGGCCGCGGTGATCTTTTCGTCGGCGACGATGCCGGTTTCGAAGGTGTTCACGTAAACGCTGACAGGCTTCGGGTGGCCGATGGCGTAGGCGACCTGGAGTTCGCATTGCTTGGCGAGACCGGCGGCCACGATATTCTTCGCGACCCAGCGGCACATGTACGCGGCCGAGCGATCGACCTTCGACGGATCTTTGCCTGAAAAGGCGCCACCGCCGTGACGACCCCAGCCACCGTAGGAATCGACGATGATCTTGCGGCCGGTGAGACCGGAATCGCCCTGAGGTCCGCCGATGACGAACTTGCCCGTCGGGTTGATGAGATACTCGGTCTTCGCGTTCAGGAGCTTCGCGGGGAGCACCTTCTTGATGACGTTCTTGATGAGATATTCTTCGATCTCCGCGTGCTTCACGTCGGCAGTGTGCTGCGTGGAGATCACGACGTTCACGATCTCGGTGGCCACGCCGTCGACGTAGCGGACGGAGACCTGGGACTTCGCGTCGGGGCGGAGCCATTTCACTTTGCCGCTCTTGCGGATCTTGGTGAGTTCGCGACCGAGGCGGTGGGCGAAAATGACGGGAGCGGGCATGAGCTCTTCGGTCTCGTCGGCAGCAAAACCGAACATCAGACCTTGGTCGCCGGCGCCCTGCTCGGCGTGTTTCTTACCCTCGGCCTGCTTGGCATCGACGCCTTGCGCGATGTCGGCGGATTGGGCGGTGAGGTAGTTATTAACAAATACGGTGTCGGCGTGGAAAACGTCGTCGTCGTTCACATAGCCGATGTGGCGGATCGCATCGCGGATGACCTTGTCGATGTTGATCGCTTCGCTGAGCGGCTTGGTTTTGCCGGTCTTTTTGTTCTGCAGCTTCGGCAGGGTGATCTCGCCGCCGACGACGACGACGTTGGACTTCACGAAGGTTTCGCAGGCGACGCGGGCCGTCTTGTCGAACGCCAGGCAGGCGTCGAGCACGCTGTCGGAGATCAAATCGGCGACTTTATCGGGGTGTCCTTCACCGACCGACTCAGAGGAGAATACAAAGGATTTTGCCATAGGAGGGTGTGAGCAGAGAATAGCGGCACACGGCCGAGGCAAGTTAAACATCAACGTATGCGAATCGCATGATGCGTATTAACTCTAAAGTTCGAGTATACCGTGGCGAAAAAGAGGTGGCACCCGTTTGCCCGGGCCGGTTTCGGTGTATGTTCCGCCGCTCCGTCCTCGTTCATCACCTTTACGCAACCTGCACTCATGTCGCTAGAAACGCCGATCGATCCCGAAGCCATCGAAAACCTCCGGGCGCTTAACCCCGATGACCCGGACGCATTCCTTCGAGACATCATCGGGATCTTTCTCGATGACACGCCCGCCCGGATTGCCGAACTGCGCACGAGCCTGACTGCGGGCGATCAATCTCAATTCACGCGCGCCGCCCACAGCATCAAGGGGAGCTCCAGCAATCTCGGCGCGACCCAGCTTCGCGCGATCTCCAGCGAGCTTGAACAACGCGGCAAAATCGAGGGTATCGGCGGTTTGGCGACGCGCGTGGACGACCTTGAAAACGCCTTCACCCTCGCACGGCGGACGTTGGAGAAACTGCTCCCGCCCACCTGACCGACACGGGCGAATCCGTCATGCTGACCGCTTTTGCCCACGCTCTCCTCGACAGGCCAGTCGCTAAACGCCACCGGCAAAATTCGCACGTCGTGCCGGAGCATTTGTCCATCCATCCGTCGGAAAGCGCTCCACTCCGCCCGCCGCGGGATCGCGTTGAGGATCGTCCATGAAGAAAAATTGCGCGCCAATTCCGTTACCTTCGACGGCATTGCCGGTCGCATAGACCCATAAACGTATGGCGTCACAACAGCGCGACTACATCCTCCGGTTGATCGAGCAGCTCCGGCAGTTTCTTTCCCAGATCGTTCATCTGCGGGAAAAAGGCCGACACGACGAAGCCCTCACCGCCATCATCCGAGCCCAGGAACGCCTGCTTGGCCTTCCCGCCGAGCGCTTTCTCGGAGCCAGCCCAGAAGAGCATTTCACGCTGCTCACTCGCGGCGAAACGCCCGTCAACGCCCGCGAAAAGTGCCTCGCCCAGGCCGATTTGCTCGCCGAGGTCGCCCGGGTTTATGCGGAGAAAGAACAGCCCGCGCTCGCCATCGGCGCCTGGCGTTTCATCCACGAGTTGCTCGATCTGACCGCTGCAAAATTTCCCGACACGCAAGACCACGACATCGGCCGGCGGCTCGACGAAGCCGCACGGCACATGATCGAAGCTGCAGCGTGATCATCCATGCCGCAGCGCGGTCGCCGGCTTATTCGGTCGAGCGATTGGCTTCGGTCGCGAGAGCCGGCTTCAGCGTTTCGCCCTTCACGCGAATTCCCGCCAATCGCGTGATCACCAAGTCCGTGTGTTCCGAAATCACATCGACCAGCGCGTGCCGCTGATGGATGTCGATCGCGCCCACGATGTTTGCCGGAAGCCGCGTCACGCCGGCAATTTTCCCCACGAGATCCGCTGGTGTCACCAGTTCCTTGCGACCGACGTTCACGAAAATCGTCGTGTAACCAGCCTCCTTGCCCGTGCGCCCCGGGCGCTCGTACTTCTGCTTCGCAATGCGTGGACGCTCGCTGTCGTCGCCGGCTGCGATTCGCGCCGGCTCTACGCGACGAGGCGGTTCCTCTCTATAGCTTTCGGATTTTCCGACGGACGCCGGACGCTCAGCGGGCGGGCGGCTGATGCTGGCGGGTTTAACCGCAACCGGCGCATCCGCTTTTTCCGGACCGCTCTGCATCAGATGAAGTAACGCCGAACAGATATCCGTGCTGGAGTAACCCTGCTCCATCAAGCGGTCGATGATGCGGTCCTGCTTCTTAAATTTCCCATCGCTCAGCGTGCTGCGCAGTTTTTCGAAGAAAACATTCTCGCGCGCTTCTTCGACCTGATCGAGCGACGGCACATTCTCGCGGCGGATCTTGATCTTCGCGAAGCGGACCATGCCCTGCAGTTTGTAGAGCTCGCGTCCCGATACGAAGGTGAACGCCCGGCCTTCCTTGCCGGCTCTACCGGTGCGGCCGATGCGATGTGTGTAGTCCTCGGCATCGTTCGGCAGATCGAAATTAAAGACGACCTCGAGATCGTCCACGTCCAGCCCGCGCGCCGCGACATCCGTCGCGATCAAGAACTCGAACCCGCGCCGCTTAAACTTCTCCATCACCCGGTTTCGCTGCGCCTGGGTGATGTCGCCGTGCAGACGATCCACGGCGTAACCGCGCGCGTGCATGTGCTCGTCGAGCTCATCAACCATGATCTTCGTGCTGCAAAAAATGATACCGAACCGAAAATCGTAGAGATCGATGAGGCGCGTGAGCACTTCAAGCTTCGAGCGGCGGTCCACTTCAAAATAAACCTGATCCACCTTCGGCGCGTTCTGCGCGTGGGCTTCAACTTTGATCCACGCCGGATTGCGGGTGAACCGCTTGATCAACGACTGGATCGCCGGTGGCATCGTCGCCGAAAAGAACAACAACTGCCGCTCCTCGGGCACGCCCGAGAGGATTTTCTCGATGTCATCGCGAAATCCCATGTCGAGCATGCGGTCCGCTTCGTCGAGAATCACGAGCTTGAGCGCATCGAGCTTCAACGTGCCGCGCTCCATGTGATCCATCACGCGTCCCGGCGTGCCGATGACGACGTGCACGCCCGATTCCAGCGCGCGAAACTGTCGGTCGTATGATTGGCCGCCGTAGATCGGCGTCGCATGTAGTCCGCGTTTGAACAACGACAGCTTCCCCACCTCCTCCGCCACCTGCACCGCGAGCTCGCGCGTGGGACAAAGAATCAACACCTGGACCGCCCGGCTGTGCGTATCGACTTTTTCGATCGCTGGGATCGCGAAGGCCGCCGTTTTACCCGATCCCGTCGACGACTGGCCGATGACATCGCGCCCTTCGAGGATGGTCGGGATGACCGCGGTCTGAATGGGCGATGCCTCCTCGAATCCCATCTTGTCGACGGCTTTCAAGATTTCGGGCGAAAGGCCCAACTCGGCAAATTTACGTTTTTCCATTCCGCACCGTGTCTCACCGTTTCGAAAAAGCAGAGGACAAAATCCTCGCGCAAACTGCGCGACTGTCCCGCGCCGCCGCAAATTAGCCCTCGCGTTTCCTCTCGCCAGCGGCACCAATACGCGAATGCCGTTCTCAAAACTCGGGCTCTTTTCGAGCCTCGTCAAAGGTACTCAAGCGATGGGTTATACCGACCCCACGCCGATCCAGCTTCGCGCCATTCCTGTCGTGCTCTCGGGCAAAGATCTGATCGCCTCCGCCCAGACCGGCACCGGTAAGACTGCCGCTTTCGCCCTCCCCGTCCTCAACCGCCTCGGACCTCACAAGCCAGGCAATCCCCGCGTCCTCGTTCTCGAACCCACGCGCGAACTCGCCGCCCAGGTCGAGACTGCGTTTCGCGACTTCGGCCGCTTCACCGACATCCGCGCGACCGTTCTTCACGGCGGCGTCGGTTATGGAAAACAACGCAGCGATCTGCGTTCCGGCGTCGACATCGTCATCGCGACGGTCGGCCGCTTGATGGATTTTCTCCAAGAGAAAAGTCTCCGCCTCGACGGCATCGAGATCCTCATCCTCGACGAGGTCGATCGCATGCTCGACATGGGTTTCATCAAAGACGTGAAGCGCATCGTCGAGATGTCGCCCAAGAGCCGCCAGACACTCTTCTTCTCCGCCACCGTGCCGCCCGAGATCGAAGAGATGGCGCGTTTCGCTCTCAAAAATCCCGAGCGCATCGAGATCGGCCGCCAGCGCTCGGTCAACGAGTCCGTCAACCACGCGATCTACACCGTTCCGCACGCGTTGAAGTTCGACCTGCTGCTCGCACTGCTTGAGAAGACCGACTTTCAAAGCGTCATCATTTTCTCCCGCACGAAACACGGCGCCGATAAAATCGCCCGCAAGCTCAAGGCCGCCAACCACACCGTCGCCGTGCTTCACGCGAATCGCTCCCAGAATCAGCGCATGGAAGCGCTCGATGGGTTCAAGAAGGGCCGCTACGAACTCATGGTCGCGACCGACATCGCCGCTCGTGGTATCGACGTCGCCGGCGTGTCCCACGTTATCAACTACGACGTCCCGGAAAACCCCGAGGATTACGTCCACCGCATCGGCCGCACCGGCCGCGCCATGGCCGTCGGCGACGCCTTCATGCTCGCGACTCCGGAGGATTTTAAGGACGTGCGCGACATCGAGCGGTTCATCGGCGCCAAGATCCCGCAGCTCACGCTCGAAGGTTTCGACTACAAGTCCAAGCCCGCCACGCCACTCACCGACAAACCACATCTGAAGGACCGCCCGCGCGATCCGATGAACAACCCGCGCGCCTTCGGTGGCGGCAATCCGCATCACCACCCGCAAGGCAAACCCGGCTCCCACTGGCGCAACCGCCGCAGCCGCTGAGCCCGAGACCACGAGCTCCGCGCAGCCGAGCCTCCGTGTAGCCGCGCTTGCCAAAGCGTGGCCTCTCGGCTCCGAGCCTCCGCAAAAACTTCAAAGCCGCGTCTTACCCGACGCGGCTTTTTCGCGAGCACCCAGCTCGCTCAGCCACTGGCGCCTACTGCCTCCGGAACCGTAGGCGCATCAGCCGGCTCACCTTTTGCGACCAACACTGCGCACACCAGATCGCCGGTCACGTTCAAAGCCGTCCGGCACATGTCCAGCAACCGGTCGATCCCGAGAATGATCGCGATGCTCTCGCCCGGCACCCCGATCGTCACGAGCACGCCGACCACCAGCGGTAGTGAGCCCCCGGGTACGCCCGCCGTGCCCAGTCCCGCCATGATGCACATCAACGCTACCACCACCTGCTGCCCGAGCGACAGATCCAAGCCGAAGACCTGCGCAAGAAACAACACCGTCACGCCCTCGTAGAGCGCAGTGCCGTTCTGATTAGCGCTCGCGCCTACCGTCAGCACGAAGCGGCTGATCCGCGCCGGGATTTTTAGATTCTCCTCCGCCACGCGCATCGAGACCGGCAGCGTCGCGTTGCTCGACGATGTGCTGAACGCCGTGATCATCACCTCTTGGATCTGCTTGAAAAACCAGCGTGGCGACACCCGCCCGAGGACCGCGAGAAACACCGAGTAGCTCCCGAACTGATGCAGCGCCAGCCCGAGCAACACCACGCCGGTGTACATCGCCAGACTGCTCACCACATCCCAGCCTAGCGTTGCCGTGAGACTGAACCCGAGACACGCCACGCCAACCGGCGCCAGCGTCATCGCAAATCCGATGATCGTCATGCACACTGCAAAAACCCCCTTCAAAATTGCCACCAGCGGCGCGCCCGTTTCCGGCGGCGCCATCGCGAGCGCGACCCCGAAAAACAAGCTAAACACCATCACCGCGATCAGCCCGCCGCCGGTGTAATTAGGCGTGAACGCATTCACCGCCTCCGCCAGCGGATTCTGCGGAATCAACGCGAGCAACTTCTCCGCGAGCGGCACCTTTTTCGTCCCTTGCTCCACCTTCTGGGAAACCTCGCCGCCGTATTTGGCCGTCAACTTCTCCTTGGTTTCGGCCGAGAGCTGTTTGCCCGGCGCGAGTACGTTCACGACCACCAAGCCGATCATGACGCTCGTGCCCGAGAGCAGCAGCGTGAACAGTAGCGACTTCAGCCCCACCCGGCCAAGCTTCCGCAGATCGCCCATCTCTGCCACGCCGAGTACGATCGCCGCAAAAATCAGCGGAATCACGATCATGAAAATCAGCCGGATGAACAGCTTCCCCAGTGGCTGTATCCAGTTAACTAGCCACCAATCCAGTGAGGCCAGCGCCTCAGGCGTGCTGATCGCCCACTTCGCCACGAGTCCCGCCGCCGCCCCGAAAACGAGCCCGGCCATGATTTGCTGAGCGAGGGGCCATTTCCAGAAAGCAAACTTCACGCCGCCACCGTTTCGCGGCGCGGGTGTAGGCAGCAATGTTTTTCCCATGCGGCCTCAGAGCAAATCACGCGCCGCGGCCCTGCCTCCTCTGAACCTATTCCGCCGCTCTCGCCGCACTCCCAGTGTAGCCGCTCCGAGTGTAGCCGCGCCCTTTAGAACGTGGCTGGGCTGCCAATCTGGCAGCTGGCGCCAATTCACAACGCCCCGGCCAGCACCGACCGCACAAACGCC
>CAMLSH010000173.1 GCA_946482625.1 uncultured Opitutaceae bacterium | reverse complement strand
AACTCCGCCGCGACATCCTCGGCCACTCCCTCTACAAACTCGAAATCGCCGGCGACATCGACGCTCTCCCCGACGCCCTTGCCGCCATCGAGCCCACCCTCAAAATCACCGAACAAAGCGACCCCGACCCCGTCGGCTTTTATACGCTCCGTCTCGTCACCGATCGCGACGACTCCATCGGCGAACCCCTCATGCGCGCCCTGATCGCCGATCCTCGTTTCCGCCTCCGCGGCCTGAACCGGGAAAACCCCACGCTCGAAGACGTCTTCCTCGCCGCCACCCGCCGCACCTGGGAACTCGTCGACGCCCCCAAGCGCGCGTCGAAATGACCATTGCCCAATGACGCAATGACCATCGGGAAAACGAATCCGCGCATGACCTCCGCCTCAACCCACGCCATCGCCCGCGACGCCCTCACCTCCGAAGGTGGAGCGCGCACTCCGAGCGCGCTGTTCACGTTCACCCACGTTTCCCGCCACACTATCTCCCACGTTCCCGCCCCCCGCCTGCGCCCAACAACCAACGACCAATTGCCAACTGCCAGCCCCTGCGCTCCGTCACTGGTCATTGGTCACTGGTCACTGGTCATTCCCCTCTCCCCCCGCCCGCTTTCCCGCTGATCGCCATGCGCCACTTCCTCACCATTCTCAGCCACGAGATCCGCATGTTGCTGGTCAGTCCCAGCACCTACATCGCCGGCGTCCTCTTCCTCATCGTCATGGGCCTCATGTTCACGACCATGCTTGAGGAATACAGCCGCGGCCCGATGGAGATCTCCCCCGCCGGCGCATTCTTCGGCGTCTTCCCCCTGCCGGTCCTCTTCATGGTGCCGCTGCTCACCATGAAAAGCATCTCCGAGGAACGCCGTAACGGCACCTTGGAGACGCTGCTCACCACGCCTGTCAGCACCTTCGAAGTCGTCCTCGGCAAATTCGGCGCCGCTTACTTCCTCTACATTCTCCTCTGGGCCTCCACCGCTGCGTTCTTCTACCTGCTCCGGCGCTTCGCCGGCGATTTCGACACCGGCCCGCTCTTCGGCGGCTACCTCTTCATCGCCGTCTCCGGGCTCTTCTTCATCGCCGCCGGCATCTTCGCCAGCTCCCTCTCCCGCAACCAGGCCGTCGCCGGCATTTTCAGCTTCACCATCCTCTTCATCCTCCTTCTCGGCACGCACTTCCTCGCCGATCTCGAAGCGCTCAACCGTGAGAGTCTGACCCAGGTAAAGGTCGCCGTCGAAAGCGCCCAGGTCCTCCAGCACCTCGGCGACTTCAGTCGCGGCATCGTCGATACACGCCAGCTCCTCTTCTACGTCAGCGGTTCGGTGCTCTGCCTCATCTTCAGCATCCTCGGCGTCGAGGCGAAACTCATCCACAGCTGACCCTTCGCCATGCCAAATCCTGCCCACCACCGCCCGCGCTCCTGCCCGCCGTCATTGGTCATTGGTCACTGGTCATTGGTCATTCCGAACCACCGTCTTAAACCCTCACGGTAACGCTTCCCTCCTTTCGCCTCTAGCCCTTCGCCTTCCAACGGATGTCCTTTCCCAACAGCTTCCGCGCCACCCGCTGGCTCCGCACGATCAACCTCGTGCTGCAGGCCCTCCTCTTCCTCAGCCTCTTCGGCGGACTCAACTACCTCGCTCTTCACTACAGCTGGCGCTTCGACCTCACCCGTCTCCGTAAACACTCCCTCTCCGCCGAGACCACGTCCTATCTCGACCGGCTCAACAAACCCGTCCGCGTCATCGTCACCTTCGCCGAAAAACCCGACAACGCCGACCTTGAGCAAGCCTACCGCGACATCACCGAACTCCTTCGCGAGTACGTCTACGCCACGGCCACCCGCCCCAACGCCCGCATCACCGTCGACCATATCGACATCTACCAACGCCCCGCCGACGCCCGTCAGCTGGATCTACGGGAAAACACGGTGCTGTTCCTCAGCGGCGAACGCCGTCGCGAAATCACGATGGGAGAGCTCTACACCTTCAAAGACAAACAGCGCGAAGCCTTCCTCGGCGAACAAGCCTTCACCGCCGCCATCCTCGACGTCGCCAGCGCCGACCGGAAAAAGATCTATTTCCTCACCGGCCACGGCGAGGCGGAGATCGCCGACGTCAATCCCCACCGCGGCCTTTCCGAACTGCGCGACAGCCTCCTCGCCCGTAACTACGAACTCGATACGCTCGACCTCGCGCGCGCACGCAAGATCCCCGACCAACTAACCGGGAAGCCCGACCTCATCGTCTCCGTCGGCGCCACCAGTCGTTACAGCGATCTCGAACAAGAACTCCTCCGACGGTACCTGAGCGAAGACGCCGGCCGCCTCATGATCTTCACCTCCCCCGGCGTGAATCCCACCGGCCTCGAAGATCTCTTCTACGACTGGGGCCTCATCGCCGATAATGTCTGGATCTTCGACGACGCCCCCGGCGCCCAAACCAACACCGGCGATCTCATCCTCAACGGTTACTGGCCGCACCCAATCACCCAGCTGCTCATCGACAACAAAGGTCAGCTCCGTTTCGGCGCCGCTCGATCCATCCGCCCGAATCCAAGCGCTATCCCCGATCCCAGCCGCTCCGTATCCCAACTCGTCGGCGCCAGCCTCACAGCGTGGGGTGAACGCGACCACGCTAAGGGCGACCGCAAATTCACCCCTCGCGTCGACCTGCGCGGTTTCAAAGACAAAGAAATCTCCCTCGTCGCCGCCGCCGAACGTCTCGCCGCCAAGGACAACCTCCCCTTCAGCGTCCCGGTCGGCCGGCTCGTCGCCTTCGGGTCCTCCGACTTCATCGCGAACGACCGCATTCTTGAGCACGACAACCAGGTCCTCTTCTTCTCCGCCCTCAACTGGCTCGTCGAACGCGACAACATGCTCAGCGTCCCGCCGCGCAAGATCGACAAATTCCAGCTCTCCCTCAGCCGCCAGGAACTCGTCCGCCTCCGCTACAGCCTCCTCTTCGGCCTGCCCGCCGCCGCCGCCCTCCTCGGCCTCCTCGTCTACTGGACCCGCCGCCGTTAAAATCTCCGTCCCTTGAAAGTTAAAAGTTGAGCGTTGGCCCAGCGCCTCCACCGCTCCGCCACTATCCTAAGTCCGCATTTCTAATTTTCCCTTCGCCTTTCCCGTGAGAACCAAAGTCACCCTCGTCCTCATCTTCCTGAACGTCGCGCTGTTCTATTTCATTTTCTTCGTGCGCGGCGACTTCGTGCCGGCGACGGATAACACCAGCATCCTCGGCCCGGAAGTCTCCAACATCCAGTCGCTCACCATCTCCAACATAGAGGGCAAAACGCTTACCCACCTCGAACGACGCGGCGAAAAATGGCTCCTCACCGAACCGCTCGCCTGGCCCGCCAACGAATTCGCCGTCCGCAGCATCGTCAACGAGCTCCAGTTCCTCCGTCCAGTCTCCGCCTTCCCGGTCGACGAACTCGGCAACAGCGGCAGGACCCTCGCCGATTACGGCCTCGAAAAACCGCCGTTCACCCTTTCCTTCACTCCCGCCCCCGTCCCCGGCGCTCCGGAACCTTCACCCGTGCTTGTCCGCATCGGCAACGCTACCGACGTCGGCAACCGCCTCTACATTCTTTCTCCCGACGGCACCCGCATCAACGTCGTGCCCCGCAGCCTCGCGGAAAACCTCGCCCGCACACTCCAGTCCCTCCGCTCCAACGAACTCTTCACCATCCAGGTTTTCGAAGTTCGCTCCTTCAACCTCGAACCCGCCGGCGGTTCCCGCATCCGGTTCCGCCGCGAAAACGACCGCTGGCTCATCGAAGGCCTCAGCGTCACTCAGACGCGTGCCAGCAAAGTGAATACCGAGCTCGCCCTCAGCGGCCTGCGCGAACTCCGCGTCCACAATTTCATCCCCGCCGGCGAAGGCGAAGCCGCCCGCGCAGCCCTCGCCACTCCCGCTCTCCGCATCACCGTCGATGGCAACAACCGCCGCGAAACCCTGCTCCTCGGTCCCGTCGTGCCCGCCCCGGCCACACCCGCGCCAGAAACGCCGGAGCCCACCGACGAATCTGCCGGTCCGGTCACGCCCGAGGAAAAAGCCACGCTGTACTACGCCATCATGGAAGGCGACGAGACCGGCGGCACCTCCCCGGCCAACGCCACGCTGTTCACGGTCTCCGTGAAGGACAAATTCTTCCAAGGCACCCTCCTCAATGCCCAGCGCGAACTCCGCGAAAAACAAATCCTCGACCTCGATCCCGCCACTCTCTCCGCCATCACCCTGTCATCGCCCCAGTCCTCTGAGGAGATCGTCCTGCAACGTCTCGAAGCCTCCACGAAAGACTGGCAGATCGTCCGCCGCATCCCGGGCCGCGATGTCCAAACACATCCCGCCGACGCCACCATCGTCGAACGTCTCATCGCCAGCCTCCTCCGCCTCTCCGCCGAGGCCACCGAGACTATTCCAGCGTTCATCGACGTCCCCTCCGAAGCCCAGAAAGAAGCCCTCGGCTTCAGCCGCCCCGCTCGCAGTATCAGCCTCACCACGACAGGCGCTTCCTCCAGCGCGACGATCCGCCTCTTCATCGGCTCAGGCCAGGACCGCCAGACCTACGCCCGCCTCGGCAGTCAAGAAACCATCTTCCACGTCTCGGACGAGATCCTCAACGAAACCCCCGTCGATCCCCTCCATTACCGTCAGCGTCTCCTCCGTGAGCTCCCCGCCAGCACGACCATCACGGCCCTCAAACTTTCCGAGTTGGTCAGCGGCGCCGTCCTCTTGGACACAGCGCTGCCCTTGCCCGCCGACTCCACCCTCGACCGCGCAGTCATCGACAGCCTCGTGAGCCAGCTGCGCGTCCTCCGCGCGAAAAACTTCATCGCCTCCGAATTCACCAACACCGTCTTCACCGCCGGCGAAGAACGCGGGTGGAAATATCGTCTCGACGCCACGCTCATGCCCGGCGGCTCCGGCGCCACGCCGATCACCTCCACTCTCTTCCTGGCCGACCGCGCCGGCGGCGGCGTCCAGCTCGCGGGCGCATCCGACCCAGGCCTGAACGTCGTCTTCGAGGTCGAGCAACCCCTGCTCGACGCCCTCTTCACACTCACCTACGGCTCACGCGACCCCGGCCCCGAAGCCCCCAACGGCGCCCCCTGATCTCGGCCGCGTGAACCGATGCACCTCGGAGTGAGCAGTCCCGCCCCCTCGCCTGCCCGGCTCCCGCGCGCCCCAGTTGGAACGCGCACTCCGAGCGCGTTGAACACCTTCGCCCCCTCCCGGCCACCGCTTCACCGTTCCCGCACCGGCCGCGCTCCGTCCACTGGTCAGTGGCCAATGGTCATTGGTCATTTCCTTCATGCCCGCGTCGCCGACTCCGCCGCATGAAGATCCTCCCCACAACCTGGTTCGTCTGCAAAAACTGCGTACACGGCGCCTGCAGTTTCATCCTTTGGACTCTCTGGCTGGTTCTAGGAATCATCTTCGTTTTCCAGCTAAAGATCGCCTTCTCGCGCGAGCTCACGATCCCCGCCTGGATCGTCCACCGCCTCGAAAACAAACACACCGCCCGCGGCCTCACCGCGCATTTCGGCACCGCCACCATCGATCCCCGCGGTCGCATTCTCCTACGCGATGCCACCTTCTCCAGCGTCAAATACCCCGAGCCCCTGCTCAAAGCCCGCAGCATGGAGGTCGCACTGAACTTCTGGGCGCTCCTCTCCGGCGACTTCGGCGCCTCCGAAATTCAACTACGCGGCGTCGAACTCCACCTTCCGCCCATCCTTTCGCCCTCCGGACACGACGAACCGATCTTCACCGACCTCGATCTCTCGCTCAAAATTCACGGCCGCGAACTCGAGCTCGAACAATTAACCACCCGCTACGCCAACCTCACGGTGGCCGCGCGCGGCACGATCTCGATTCCCCGCAGCGAAGGCTCCGCGCGGCGCGACCCCGACCGGCTCGTCGATCTCATCCTCAAAACCTACTTTCAAGCTGCCCGTCAGTTCGCCACGCACGCGCCCAAAACCGCGTGGTTCGATTCTCCCCATCTCGATATCGTCCTCGATGCGCACCCCGACCGCGCCGCCATCGCCCACGCCCGCCTCACCGCGCTCGGCGCCCGCCTCCCCGAGGCCCGCCTGATCAAAATCCCCGCTGGCGAAACGCTCGATCTGGGTCCGCTCACACTCACCGCGGCCGTCCCGCTTATCAATCAGCGCCCCTGGACAACCCGTATTCAACTTTCCCTCGCGCAACTCGACGGCCCCGAAGGCCTGCGCGCCGCCAATGTCCAGCTCTCCGCGCTCACCGGCATCCAGTCCGGCCGCCGCCCCATTCCGCGCTCCTTCGACTTTTCCCTCGGCCAGCTCACCTTCCGCGAATTCACCGCCGCGTCCGCCACCGGTCGCATCACCGGCGCACTCCCGCATCTCCACGCCAACCTCGGCCTCCGCTTCCTTGACGAACCCTGGCAACTCGCCGGAAGCGTCGATCTCGATGAACGCAGCGGCACCCTCGACGCCTCCAGCAAAATCTCTCCAGCCCTCATCGCTCTCGCCAGCCGCCGCGCCAACCGCGATCTCGGCGCGATCGTCAAACCCACGACTCCGCCCGCCTTCGCCGTCACTGCCGAGTTCGCCCCCGGCTGGAAACTCTCCCAAGCTCGCGCCCGCGTCGCCACCGGCCCCGTCGATGTCCGCCGTGTCGCCATCGCCTCGGCCTCCGCCGAGATAACGTACGCCAACTCCGCGCTCGACGTGCAGCACATCGTCTTGAAAACCGCCGAAAGCGAGGCGCGCGGACGTTACACGATGGATACGAGAACGAACGACTTCCGTTTCCTCCTCACCGGCGCGCTCCGTCCGCCCGACATCGCCGGCTGGTTCAGCGCCTGGTGGCCCAACTTCTGGAGCCATTTCGACTTCTCCGCCTCCAGCCCGCCCCGCGCGGATATCGAGATCTCCGGCCGCTGGGGCCGACCGTACGACACGATCGTCTTCCTCCACGCCGACGCCACCAGTCCAGTCATCCGCACCGTTCCGTTCGATCACGTCCGCACCACGCTTTTCATCCGCCCGCATTTTTACGACGGCCTGGAACTCGTCGCCACCCGCGGCGGCGGCTTCGCGCGTGGTACCTTCACCCGCGAGGTCGACCTCGCTAAAAACGCCCTGCGCTACAACTCCTTCGACATCGCCACCGACCTCGACCTCCGCGAAGCCGCCCGCATTTTCGGTACGACCGGCACCGACATCGTCGAACCCTTTGTATTCACGCGCCCCCCACGCGTCACCGCCACCGGCCGCCTCACCGGCCCGGCTTTCCCCGACGGCCCACACGAACAGGCCCGCATCCAGATCGAGTCCAACGGCCCGTTTACCTTTTTCGGTTTCCCTCTCTCCAATCTCACCACCCGCGCCGTTCTCAACGACGACGATCTCCAGCTCGACGACCTCCGCGTCGGCTTCGCGAACGGCTATGTCACCGGCCGCGCCCGTCTCAACGGCAAGGGCGACCAACGCCGCCTCGGCTTCGACGCCGCCCTCGAAAACGGATCCCTCGGCCAGGCGATCCAGACGCTCGAAGAATTCGGCGCCTACCGCAAAAACCTGCCGCCGCCCCCGCGCAGCAAATTCCAGGAACGCCTCGCTTCGGGCCGCCTCGATCTCCGCCTCTCCGGCGATGGGAATTACCGCGATCCCTACAGCTTCATCGGCAGTGGCAGCGGCGAAATCTCCGGCGCCGAACTCGCCCAGATCAACCTCCTCGGCGGCCTCTCCGAAGTCCTCCG
>CAMLSH010000172.1 GCA_946482625.1 uncultured Opitutaceae bacterium | reverse complement strand
CCCACGCCGGTGATTGTACCGCCGGTGCCGATACCGGAGACGACGAAGTCCACTTTGCCATCGGTGTCGCGCCAGATTTCTTCGGCGGTCGTCTTGCGGTGGATCTCGGGATTCGCCGGGTTGGCGAACTGCTGGAGGATGACGGCGCCGGGGATCTTGGCGGCGAGTTCCTCGGCCTTGGCGATGGCGCCTTTCATGCCCTTTGGCCCTTCGGTGAGGACGAGGCGGGCGCCGAGGATCTTGAGGAGCTTGCGGCGCTCCTGGGACATCGTCTCGGGCATCGTGAGGATGAGCTTGAGGCCCTTGGCAGCGGCGACGAAGGCGAGCGCAATGCCGGTGTTGCCGGAGGTCGGCTCGATGAGGACGGTGTCCTTGGTGATTTTGCCGGACTTGAGGGCGTCCTCGATCATCGCGTTACCGATGCGGTCCTTGACGCTGGAAAGCGGGTTGAAGAACTCGAGTTTCAGGAGGATTTCGGCTTCGGCACCATGAAGGGCGGCGGTGCGATTGAGGCGGACGAGCGGGGTGTTGCCGATCGTCTCGGTGATGTCGTTGTGGATTTTAGCCATGGTCGTTCGAGGTTGGGTTTTAATCGGAAGAAATCAAATCGCGTAGTCTTGAAACAAATGAGTGGGGCGTAGTTTCAAGAGGGCCAGATCGTTTGGCTTTAGATTCAATTCGGCAAGCCCGGAGCGGGTGATATCGGCCTCGACCTGCTCGCCGGTGGAGATGACTTCAAAGCTCAGCTGGGCCTGCGGTCCGGCGGCGTGAATATAGCGGAGGACTGCGGGAATGCCGGTGGCATCACTACCATGCGGGCGAACCTCGATGTCGTGCGGGCGGACGTACACGAGGCCGTCAGAAGCGAGGCGGCCGTTGTCGTGGATCGGACCGGTGCTGCCCCAAGCCGAGGCGTCGCGGAGGATGTTTACGTTGCCGAGAAAGCGATGGACAAAGGGTGTGACGGGCCGGTCGTAAACTTCCTGCGGTGTGCCGACCTGCTCGACCTTCGCCTGATTCATGATGACGACCTCGTCGGCGATTTCGAGAGCCTCTTCTTGGTCGTGGGTGACGAAGACCGTGGTGATGTGGATCTCGTCATGAAATTTTCTCAGCCAGCGGCGGAGCTCTTTGCGGACCTTGGCGTCGAGCGCGCCGAAGGGCTCGTCGAGAAGAAGAACTTTGGGTTGCACGGCGAGCGCGCGGGCGAGCGCGACGCGTTGACGCTGTCCGCCGGAGAGCTGCGTCGGAAAACGTTTCTCCAATCCGTCGAGCTGCACGAGTTGGAGGAGCTCGCGGACGCGTTCGGCGATCTTGTCTTCGGATGGACGTTGCGAACGGCCGCGCACGCGCAGGCCGAACGCGATGTTCTCGAAAACCGACATGTGACGGAACAGCGCGTAATGCTGAAACATGAAGCCGACACCGCGTTTGCCGGCTGGCACGGATGTCACGTCCTCGTTGTCGAACTGCACGCGGCCGCTGCCGGGATCGGCGAATTCGAGTCCGGCGAGAATGCGCAGAAGCGTGGTCTTGCCCGAGCCGGAAGGTCCGAGGAGCGCGACGAGTTTGCCGCTGGGTGCGGTGAAATCGACGGCGGCGAGCGCGGTATATTTGCCGAACGTTTTGGTGATGCCGGAGGCGTGGATGCTCATGACGGGAAATCAGCGATCGAGGGTTTCGGCACGCAGGGACTGAGCGTGGCGCCACTCGACTACGCTCTTGAGGCCGAGCGTGACGAGGGCGAGGAGCGCGAGAAGCGAGGCGACGGCGAAGGCGGCGACGAAGTTGTACTCGTTGTAGAGGATCTCGACGTGGAGCGGCATGGTGTTGGTCTCGCCCCGGACGTGTCCGGAGACGACGGATACCGCGCCGAACTCACCCATCGCGCGAGCGTTGCACAGGATGACGCCGTAGAAGAGGCCCCACTTGATATTGGGCACGGTGACACGCCAGAAGGTCTGCCAGCCGCTCGCGCCGAGCGTGATGGCGGCAAGTTCTTCGTCGCTGCCCTGCGCCTGCATGAGCGGGATGAGTTCGCGGGCGACGAACGGGAAAGTGACGAACACGGTGGCAAGCACGATGCCGGGGACGGCGAAGATGATCTTAAAATCCTGCTCCACGAGCCACGCGTGAAGCCAGGGCCAGGCGGGATTCTCCGAATTGAGATACTGGCCGTACCAACCTTGCGCGCCGAAAACCAAAACGAAAATGAGGCCAGAGATCACCGGTGACACGGCAAACGGGAGGTCGATGAGGGTGATGAGGAGACTTTTCCCGCGGAAGTTGAACTTCGCGATGGCCCACGAAGCGGCGACGCCGAAGACGAGATTGGCGGGCACCGAGATCGCGGCGGTGATGAGCGTGAGCTTGATCGCGGCGAGCGCGTCGGAGTCGGTGAATGCGGCGAGATAGGCGGCAGCACCACGGCGAAAGGCCTCGGTAAAAACGGCGGCCAGCGGCAGCACGAGGAAGAACACGAGGAACACAAGCGCGGCTGAGAGGAGCGCCCATTTCACCCAAGCCGGATCGTGGGTGGCGCGCAGCGCGTGATGCGACGAGGTTTGCTCGCGGCAGGCGGAGAGTGAGGTGGTGACTGCGGCCATGGGAACGAAAGTCTAGATCTGAGCGTCTAGGCGTTGTGGATTAGAGGCTCGAGGTGGAGCGGGCGCTCCGCGCACGCTGAACGACGTTAAACGCGGACGGACTCGAAAACGCGCTCGGAGTGCGCGTTCCACCTTCGGGAAGGCCAGCGATAGAAATAACGGCCCTCTTCATACGCGTTGATGACGGCGGCTCCATTTCTGGAGAAGGTTGATGAGCAGCAGCAACGCGAAGGACGCGCACAACATCACGACGGCGATGGCCGTGGCTCCGCGATAGTCGTACTGCTCGAGTTTCGTGATGATGAGCAGCGGCGCGATTTCCGTGCGCATCGGCATGTTGCCCGAGATGAAAACGACGGAGCCGTACTCGCCGAGTGCACGGGCGAACGAGAGTGCGAAGCCGGTGAGCAGGGCGGGGAAAAGTTGAGGCAGCAAAACGCGAGTAATCGTTTGCCAGCGATTCGCTCCGAGGGTGGCGGAGGCTTCTTCGAGTTCGGGCTCCAGTTCTTCGATGACCGGTTGCACCGTGCGCACGACAAACGGAAGGCCGATGAACGTGAGCGCGATGAAGATGCCGATCTCGGAGAACGCGAGTTTGATACCGTGCGGCAGAATCCGATGCGCGCCCTCGGGATCGAGGAACTGCCCCACCCAGCCGTTCTTCGCATAGATCGCGGTAAGCGCGATGCCGGCGACGGCGGTCGGTAGCGCAAACGGCAGGTCTACCAGCGCGTCGACGATGCGGCGTCCCGGAAATGAATACCGCACGAGCACCCAGGCCACGAGCAGGCCGAAAATGGAGTTAACGGCGGCGGCGGCGAGCGACGCGAAGAACGTGATCTTGTAAGACGCGATCACGCGCGGGGACGTGACGGCGGCGGTGAAGTCGTCCCACGTCATCCCGAAGGTTTTCAGGAAGGCGGCCGAAAGCGGCACGAGCACGATGAGGCCGAGATAGAAAAGCGTGAAGCCGAGCGACAGATTGAGTCCCGGCAACGCGGAGCGTTCTTTGGAAAAGAGCGGCATTAAATATCCTGCGCGTAAGCGATGAACTTGCGGTATTCACCGAGAATGGAGTGGAGCGCCGCGACATTCGCGTCGACTTGGCGATCGAGGGGAGCCAGCGCGGGCGTTTCGAAAATGAGATCGAAGGGTTGCGGAGATTGATCGGGCGGCGCGGCGAGGACTCCGCCGAAGCAATCGCAGAGAATGCTTTCGGTGGCGACGAAGCCGTCGATGTTGGCGCGAGTATCGCGCGGAAGAATTCTGCTGGCGGCATCGAGCGCGGGGCGCAGGAGCGCTTCGTTGAGCACGCGTCCGTGGGCGTATCCATAAAGCCCATCGCACGTATCGTCCGCGTGGAGCGTGACGATGCCGTCGAAGCGATGCGCACGGAGCTCGCGCTCTAAAATGCGCACCTCGGGCTGCAAGGAGCTGCGCCAGAATTCGCGATTGAGATCGAAGCCAGCGCGGTTGAAGCGGGTGTTGCCTTCGTAGCCCGTCGGATTGCAGACCGGGTAGATGACGAGATCGTAGCCCTTGGCGATTTCGGGATTGTCGGCGAGGTCTGCGAGCAGATGCGCGAGCGCTTCGCATCCGGCGGGTTCGTCGCCGTGAATGCCGGCGAAAAGTCCGAGGCGGATCGGGTCGTGCGCGGCGGCGGGACCGGTGAAAAGAAACCGCGGGATGCCATAGCGGCGGCCGTTGGCGGAAAAAGAGCCCGCCATGGAGCCGATGACGTCCATGCATTCCTCCGCCAGCTCCAGGAGCGGGCCGAGCAAGGTGCGAAGATCGCGCGGGGCCGGTGACATGAGGCTTACCATGGCGGGAAATCGAAAAACCGCTAACGGATCAGAGGTGCTGGCCGTACGCTTGAAGGGTGCGGTAGCGGAGGATGAACCGGCGGAGAACAGACGAGACCGCCTCGCGGTAGAGATCGGCGGACCATGCAGCGGGCATGCGCACGGTGAGTTCGAAGGCGCTGAAGGGAAGATCGTCGCTCAAGGTGAGCGGGCCGTCGCTGATGAGCGCACCGGCAGATTCCCAGCGGACAGGAAGCGGATCGAAATCTTCGGACGAGATAAATTCAACGCCCGGCGCATGGACGGCATCCGGAAACTGACTACGGAGGCTCACCGCGATTTCGTCGGTGCCGCTGGCGGTGAGCACACGGACGAAACCGTGATAGCCGCGGGCGCGCGCGTCTTTTTGGAGGAGGTTCAGTTCCGGCGCGGTACTGTGGACCCAGTTTGCCTGCGCGAGATCGCGGCCCGTTTCCCCATGGAAAAGACCGGACGCATCGAGCAGCGGGAAGAACGAGAGATTCAATCCCTGGCCGATGTCGGGAGCGATCGCGAGGCGCTCGACGAGGTGGAGCAACGCAAAGGTGCTGCGGAGGTCGTCGTGTTCGTGGCCGGCGTAGAACGCGAGGCGGAGTGATTCGTCGTGCGTGTGCGGCCCGAAGTAAACGAAACGAGGGAGGCTGAGGTGATGCGTCTTGTGGTAGAACGGCCCGAGCGGCGAACCAAAGACGTAGTGGGAGCGCTGCGACAGAGCGTAGAGCGCGTTGAGGCGCTCGGAAAGCTCGTGCGAGGCGGACGGGGCCGGAACGGTCGGGGCGGCATGCGCCACGGTTTCAAAGCGAGTGGAGATCGTGCTCATGGGATTTCGCGTTTCGAAGGTTTGGTGGATGCTGAACGGGCCTTTTCGCTCTTCATACGCCTGCCCGCCCGGGAAGCAGCGGGCAGACGTAAGGGAATGAAATCGCGCGGGATTATTTCGCGTAGATCTGGTCGAAGGTGCCGCCGTCGGCGAAGTGCTCTTTCTTGGCTTTGGTCCAGCCGCCGAAGGCTTCGTCGATGGTGAAGAGCTCCACTTTCGGGAAGCTAGCCGCATATTTCGCTGCGGCGATTCGGGAGGTCGGGCGGTAGAAGTGTTTGCCGGCGAGATCCTGGGCTTCTTCGGAGTAGAGAAATTCCAAGTACGCCTTGGCAACTTCGCCGGTGCCTTTCTTTTTAACGACCTTGTCCACGACCGTGACACTCGGCTGGGCGAGGATGCTCAACGAGGGGACGACGACCTCGAATTTATCGGCGCCGAATTCTTTCAGTGCGAGGAACGCCTCGTTTTCCCACGAGATGAAGACATCGCCGACGCCTCGCTGGACGAAGGTTGTGGTGGAGCCGCGCGCGCCGGAGTCGAGCACAGGGACGTTCTTGTAGATTTTCGTAACGAAGTCTTTCGCGGCGGCATCGCCGACGAACTTGCGGCGGGCGAATTCCCACGCGGCGAGGTAGTTCCACTGAGCGCCACCGGAGGTCTTCGGGTTCGGCGTGATCACGGAGATGCCGGGCTTCGCGAGGTCATCCCAGTCTTTGACTTTGAAGGGATTTCCGGCGCGAACGAGGAAGACGATCGTGCTCGTGTACGGAGCGGACTGCTTCGGCAGACGGCCGAGCCAGTCGGCAGGGATGAGTTTGCCGTTGGCGTGAAGCGCGTCGATGTCGCCAGCGAGGGCGAGCGTGGCGACGTCAGCCTGCAAACCATCGATGATGGAGCGGGCCTGTTTCCCCGAGCCGCCATGCGACTGCTTAACGGTGACGTTGTCGCCGGTCTTCGCCTTCCAGTGTGCAGCGAAGAGTTTATTGTATTCAGAATAGAACTCGCGCGTGGGATCGTAGGAGACGTTGAGGAGCTCGATATCCTTGGCGAGGACGGAGGCGGCGAGCGCGATGGCCGTGAGAAATGCGGTGAAGAATTTCATGGTAATGCGAAAAGGCGGTTGGATTGGATGATTTGCCCGAGGTCAGAAGGAGACCTGCAGGCGGGAGATGAACGCGGTCTCGTCGTCGGCGATGAGCGCGTTGGCGGCGGGCGTAGCGCCCGGAGCGAGATCGAACGTGTTCTGGTATAGGTTAAACCCGGCGCGGACGGAGCGGGAGAGGTACCAGTTCAAACCGAGTCCGTACGCGGTGACATTGGTCGCGCTGACGCCGGGATTGGCGAGGCGTCCGGCCGAACCGCCGTTGAACACACCGTCATCAACGTCCAATCCGGAGATTCGTGCGACGACCTCGAACGCGCCCCACGCGCCGGCCGATGGCTTGAACACCGTTTTGGGTGTGACGCCGCGGTAGGTAGATTCCTCGCCGGTGAGCACATAGCCCACGGAGAGGTTATAAGCGAAGTTTTCGACCTCACGCACGGGCAGCGTGCCGCGCTGCACGTCGATCGATGAAACGACATACTCGGCCAGGACACCGAGCGGGCCGCGGTAGTAATACGCCTGCGGCGACCAAGTGAACCCCCGGCCGCTCGCGACAACATTATCTGCGGCGATCGTGCTGGTCAGGTAGGTGAAGAACGTCTGCTGTCCGTCGGTGCGATACGCCGTTGCGCGGCCAGAAGCCGTCGCGTAGTCGCCAACGCTCGCGGCAAGGCCAACGCCGAGACCGCTCAGGACCGAGTCCTTATCGTTGGCAAACGGCGTGGCGAATACGCGGGCGGCGACCGTTTTGTCGGTGTCGAAGTCGGAGCCACCGGTGACGTTGTTACCGCCGTCGGGCACACCGTTGAGCAACGCGACGGCGTAGTTCACCGTCTTGTTGAAGACATCGCCATGGAGCTGGATGCCAACGTCGCGATTGGGCGTGAGGTTGGTGGCAACGGAGCGCTCGTTGAAAAACGCGACGGGATCAGATTGGAGCTGTTCGAGGCCGACCGGCGTCTTGAATTTGCCGATACGCACGTTGAACGCGGGCGACACGGCAACGTTCACGTTGGCATCGAGGATCTGAATCGTGCCCGCCAGCTCAGGCTGGACGATGTAACTGAACTGATTGTTGAATTTGCCCTCAAAGATCAGGCGGGCGCGCCGCAGAAGAAACGTGTCGGCGGGATCGTTCGCGGCGTCGTACCAGCGGTAGTCGGCCTGGACGAGTCCGCGCAAACGCAGGGAGGTCGCGCCGTCGGCCGACGCGATTTCGATCCGGCCATCGGAGGTCGTGATCACGGGAGGCTTGGGAGCGGCCGCGGCCGTCTCGTCCTTGATCTCTTGTTTGCGTTCGAGAACGCGGAGTTTTTGGTCGAGCTGGCGGATCTGTTCGCGGAGGTGCGAGACCTCGTCGGAACCGGCTTGCGCGTGCAGACTCGCTGCAGAGGCGGCGAACGCCGAGAGCGCGAGTCCGGCGCGGAGAATGATGT
>CAMLSH010000171.1 GCA_946482625.1 uncultured Opitutaceae bacterium | reverse complement strand
CCGTTGATGCGGGCGACGAGATCGCCGCGTTGGATGCCGGCGGCTTCGGCGGGTGAGCCGGGGACGACGCCGACGACGCGCCAGTAGGCGGGCGTCTTGGTGAAACTCAGGCCGGTGCTGCGGCGGGCGCCGGGCGCGATGACAGCAGTGCTGTCGCGGAAAAAAGTGACGTTGTTGCGCGGCGGATCGAAGGTGACGCAGAAGTGTTTTAAGATCTCGCCGCCGATGGAGGAGAGCTGGTCGGTAAGATCGACGAGCGGCTGTTCGAGCGTGTAGGCGCCGATCGTGAGCGGCTGGCTGAGGCGTCCGATCTGCTGGATGCGGTCGCCGATGAGCGTGCCGACGGTGCCGCCTGGGCGGGGGCCGTAGGAGAATTTTGGATTCAGGCCGAACGGGTTGAGCATGAGCGGGCCGTCGCTGCCGGAATCGATGAGGGTGGTGAACGACTCGTCACCGAGCGTGAGCGTGACGATGGGCGTACGGCGCTCGTTGTTGAACGGGATGAGCGAGCCCGGAAGAAGCGGGGTAGGGCCGGCGGTGGTGATGACGATGCGCGATTGCGGGTAGTCGAGCGAGAAAACGACGTCGCGGAACAGCGGGAAGCCGAGGATGCCGTCGATGCGCACGCCGAGATGGGCGGAGAGTTCGTCGCAATTATAGGTGAAGGCGGGGATGTTGAGGAAATGTGCGTCGCCGATTTCGAGGCGCTTGATGTTGATGGCGGGCAGCGAAACGGTGCCGCCGTCGGCGGAGCGGATGCGCACGGGGGGATTGCTGGTCGGCGGCTGCTGGAAGCCGTAGCGGCTCGCGAATTCCTGCGAGACAAGGGTGACCGACGATCCTGTATCCACCAAAAAACGCCACGGGCCGCGTTTGTCCCAGCGGGTTTCCACGATGAAGTGATTGCCGATGATTTGGGCGGGGACGACGACGAGGCGGGATTCGAGTTTGGTGCGGCCGGGGCGGGATTCGCGGCGGTAGAACTGGCTGACGCTGGAGCAGCCGCTGAACGTGAGTGCGGCGAGAAGAAGGCACCAAACCAACGGGGCCGTCCGGGAAAGGCGGCGAGGTTTTCCAACGAGCGGCCTGGTGCGCGCGGCGGGCATTATTTTTCCGGCTGGGGGAGGCGCCGGCTGAGCGTCCATGCGCCGAGCGCCAGGATGGCGGCGAGGCTGTAGAGGATGTGCGCGCCGTGTTCACGATTCGTCCAGTAGACGATGCCGGCGGCGATGGGCGTGATGGCCCGGGAGAGTGAGCCGAGCGAGCGGAAGATGCCGAGGACGCGGCCCTGTTCGTTGGCGCTCGCGTAGAGGGAGATCAGGCCGGTGGTGGACGGGTTGACGAGTCCGCCGCCGAGGGCGAGGAGGCCGACGCCGAGGTACAGCACGGCGGGCACGGGGGCGAAGCCGATGGAGAGCAATCCCAACGTGGAGAAAACCAGGCCGGCGGAAAGCACCTGCGTTTCGCGCAGGCGTTTGAGCAGCTTCCGGACGATCAGTCCCTGCGTAAGGATGGAGCAGATACCGAGGAAGCCCATGAGCATGCCGTTTTCCCACGCGGTGTAACCGAAGCGCTCGGCGCTGAGAAACACGAGCGAGGCCTCCATGGCGACGAAGGCTACGGAATAGGTGAAGGCGACGAGGTTGATCCCGCGGACGGCGGGATTGTCGAGCGAGAGAATGGCGCGCAGCGGATTGAGCGTGCGGCGTTCGCCGGGGACGGCGCGGGCTTCGGGCGGGCGGGTTTCTTTGAAGCGGGCGGCGATCCACGCGAGGTTCACGAGGCTGAGCGCGAAGGCGATGAGCGCGGGCGCGGAAAACGGATTCAAGCCGAGCGGGGCGAGCGCGGGGAAGATATTCGCCAGGTCGATACGCGTGGCGAACGCGCCGATGAGCGGGCCGGTGACGAGGCCGAGGCCGAAGGCGGCGCCGACCAGGCCCATGGCTTTGGAGCGTTCCTCACGGGTGGTGACATCGGCCACGGCGGCTGTGGCCACGGAGAGGTTTCCGCCGAAAAGGCCGGCGAGGAGCCGCGCAGCGAGGAACAGCCAGAACGAGCCGCTGAAAACCCAGAGCAGATAGCTCAACGCGGTGCCGGCGACGGTGAAAAGGAGCACGCCGCGCCGTCCGCGCCGGTCGGACAGGCCGCCCCAGAAGGGAGCGAAAACGAACTGCAAAATGGAGAACAACGAGCTGATCACGCCGCCGAAGAGCACTTCGGGGAGATGGGATTCGTTACCGAGGGTGCGGGAGAAGGTGGTGATGTGATGAAGCAACCAGCCGAGGGTGCCGCTATCGCCATCAACTGCCAGATAGTGGCGGAGAAGGTCGGGGCCGAGCGGGAAGATGATCGAGAACCCGATGAGATCGATGTAGAGCGTGAGAAAGATCACGCCGAGCGACAGCGGGCGTTTCGCTTTCGCGGCGGTAGAGAGATGGGCGTCGGGAGAGGGAGGCACGTTGGAAGTGGCCAGAGATAGAGGCTGCGGTGGAGACGCCAAGGAGCAAAACAGAGGGCTGGCGGGCGAGCGGGTCCAGGCCCGGAACGGAAGGCGGCGTTGGGGCTTAGGCCTAACGGGAGTAAGGCAAACCCTGATACGCGAAGCGGGGGCGCGCGGATGAGACAGGCGGTTTTCGAATCGGTATAGCCTAATGACACGACCTGCCCTCCAGCTGGCCGCGTCTGTGTCAGGAAGCATCACCCCCAACCTGCAGTACCTGTCACATATGAAAAACTGGTTCCTTACCAAATCGCTGGCCTCCGCCCTTCTGGGCCTTGCCTGCCTGGGCGTTTCTACGCCCCACATCTACGCGGCGGATTACGCCGATGTCATTGTTGTTGTCGACGAGTCGGGCTCGATGTCCGGCGAGCATTCGTGGCTGCCCGGCATGATCAACAGCCTGGAGTCGCGTCTCTTTTCCGCCGGTGTCGGCAGCGGTGCCGACGCCAATCGGTACGCGCTGGTCGGATACGGAAAGAGCGGTGTCGGCCTCGAGGGCCGCCTGCTCGCCAATCTGGGCGGCACGGGCGCTTTTGGCACCGCCGCGGGTTCGCTGGTGACCTCCGGCAGCACCGAGGACGGTTACTCCGGTATCGATTTCGCCTTCGATATGCTGTCGGGATCGTTTCGGGCAGGTGCGGCGGTGAACGTGATCCTCGTCACCGACGAAGATCGCGACAACACCAACGCCGCGCTCACGTTCGCGTCGATCAACAGCCTTCTCGGAAGCTACAACGCGCTCCTGAACGCGGTCGTGAATAATCCGTTCTCGGGCGGCAATCCGGTGGTCGGCAACGCGCTGGGCATCAGCGCGGGCAACCTCGCTTATTTTGCCGACGGGGTCGGCGGATTTACGTCGGGTGGTCCCGCTTTTATCGGCAACGGTGCCGGCACGACGGAGACCGATTACGTGGATCTGGCGTTGGGCACCGGTGGCGCGGCGTGGGATCTGAACCTGCTGCGCGCAGGCGGACTCACGGCACAGTCGTTCACGGCGGCTTTCGTCGATATCAAGGTCGGCGAAATCATCCGCCAGGAACCGAGCGACGGCACCGGCGCGGTTCCCGAGCCTTCGACCTATGGTCTGATGGGCGCAGCTGCGCTGCTCGGCGCGGTGGTCTATCGCCGCCGTTTCGCCAGCAAGCAGGCGGCGAACGCCTGAGTCGTCCCGGGCGACTCAGCATCCGCAGTTACGAACAACCACGGGGCTTCGCGCTCCGTGGTTGTTTTTTGGCGCCGCGATGGCCGACCGGCGCGTCGCGTATTCAAAAACAGGAGCCCGATCAGGAGATCATGGCCTGAATGTGCTCGCGGAGGGATTCGAGGGTGAAGGGCTTTTGGACGAAGCCGAGTTCGCCGGAGCCGCCGAGAGTGGCGACGACTTCGCGGCGGTTGTAGCCGCTCATGAAGAGGACGCGCACATCGGGACGGATTTCGCGGAGGAGCTGGAGCGTTTCTTCGCCGGTGAGCCGGGGCATGGTCATATCGAGCAGCACGAGGTCGAATTCGCTCGGGTGCGCGCGAAAGAGATCGATGCCCTCGTAGCCGTCGCGGGCGAGTTCGGTCTGCATGCCGCAGGATTGAAGCATGCTGGCGGTCACTTTGAGCACGTGGTCTTCATCGTCGATGATCAGGGCGCGGCCCTGTTGTTTCCACGGTGTGGCGGTGGCGCGGCGGGCGGGGGTGGGATCGACGGGCGCCGGTGCGGTCGCGGGCAGGAAAAGCGTGAAGGTGGAGCCGCGGCCGGGCGAGCTGCGCACTTTGAGTCCGCCGTGATGGCTGCGGATGATGCCTTGGACGGCGGCGAGTCCGAGGCCGCGGCCGGCGAATTTGGTGGTGAAAAACGGGTCGAAGATCTTCGCAATGGTCTCCGGCGACATGCCGGCGCCGGTGTCCTTGACCTCGAGCTGCACAAAATCGGCGGCGGGTTCTGGCGGGACGAGCACGCAGCCTTCGAAGAAGCCGGGCGGGAGCCGGACGAGCGAAGTGGACAAGGTGATGATGCCGTCCTGTTCGCCGAGCGCTTCCGATGCGTTGATCACGAGGTTCATCACGATCTGCCTCACCTGGGTCGGATCGGCCATGATAGGCGGCAGGTCGGGCTGAAGCTGGAAGCGGAGGGTGGCGCGTTTGCTGATCGAGGCGCGTAGCAGCGGGACGGTGCTGTCGACGAGCGGGCCGAGGTCGATGCGCTGGATGATGAAGCGGCCCTTGCCGGCGTAGGCGAGCATCTGCTGGCAGAGCTCGGCGGCGCGTTGGGAGGCGTTTTCGATCTGCTTGAGGTTTTGCTGAACGGAGGAGCTTTTGGGAATCTCGAGGGCGGCGAGATTGGCGTTGCCGATGATGCCGGTGAGCAGGTTGTTGAAATCGTGCGCGATGCCGCCGGCGAGCACGCCGATGCTTTCGAGCTTTTGACCTTCGAGGAGGCGGCGTTCGACGATGAGTTTTTCGGACTCGGCGTCTTTGCGCTGGGTGATGTCGATCGCCAGGCCTTCGACGAAGAGGAGGCGTCCGTCCTCGTTGTAGACGCCCTGGCCGCGGTCGAGGACCCATTTGATGCGTCCGGTGCGATCGACGATGCGGTATTCGATTTCGTAGGACCGGCGTTTTTTGACGGCGGTGCTGATGGCGTTGCGGGCGCGGTCGCGATCTTCGGGGTGGATGATCTCCTGGAGGCGGACGAGTTTTTCCAGGAAGTCGCGGGCGCTGTGGCCGGTGAGACCGAGCGCGCCGCGGCTGATATAGACGGGGGTGAGTTCGCCGTCGTGGACCATGCGGAAGGCCATGCCGGGGAGTTGACCGAGGATGGCTTCGAGCTGGCGGCGGTTTTCGCGGATCTCGGCCTCGGCGCGTTTGCGCTCAGAGATTTCGGTGGCGATGCCGCAGAGGCCGTGAACCCGACCGGCTTCATCGATGACGGGAAATTTGTGGACGATGCTCGTGTGCGTGCCGTGCGGCGTGGCGAACGTGTCCTCCAACTCGACGGGTTGCCCGGTGGAGATGACGCGGGCGTCGCTCAGTTTCATGCGGGCGGCGGCCTCGGGTGGGAACACGTCGAAGTCGCTCTTGCCGACGAAATCTTCGCGCTGGCGTCCGTGGAGTTCGGCATAGCGGCGGTTGACGGAGAGATAGCGGCCCTCGGGATCTTTGACGAAGATGGCGTTGGGGCTGTTTTCCATCAGGCCATTGAGCTGCTGCTGGCTGGCGCGCAGGAGTGTCTCCGCTTCTTCACGACGGCGGATGTCATCCTCGAGCTGCGCCTGAGTTTGGCGGAGTTCGTTGGTGCGCGCGTGAACTTCTTTTTCGACGATCGCGGCGCGACGCACGGCGTTGCGAACGTAGGCGACGCATAAGAGCGTGAAGAGAATCCCGCCGGTGAGGATGATGGGCGGGATGTAGGTGCGTTGACGTTCGAACCAGCCGTCTTTGGCGCGGTGGAGGAGGAGCCAGAGTCGTCCGCCGAGTTGGAGCGGGATTTCGCGATACCAGCCGCTCGCGCGAAACTCCGCTTCGGTGGGCGGGACGGCGGACGGCTTGGTCTGGTCGGCCGCCCAATAAAATATCAGGCGTTCGCTAGCGGGGGTACCGGGAGTGGCGTCGAGAAACATGACGTCCGCGACCTGGCCGGCGAAGTGTTTCCACGATTCGCCTAAAAGTGCGCTGACCCGGAAAACGCCGACGATGAAGCCGGTGCACGGGGCGGGGGAGGATGAGGATTTCGTCGCGAAAACCGGATAGATCAGGAGCACGCACTTCTCGGGCACGAGCGCAGGCAGGTCGGTGGCGGGCGTGACGACGAGTTTCCTCGTATGGCGAGCGGTGGCGAAGTGGCGGGCGACGGGGCTGGCGGCGTAGTCAAATGTCGCGAGGGCGGTGCCGTGGGTGGCGCCGGCTTCGTTGAAGTGAATGGGCAGATACGCGAGAGGAGCGGCGCTGTCGGGCGAGGCGGCGGCGAGCGGAGGGAGGGGAACCCATTGAAGGGCGTGGAAACCGGGATGACGCGCGTGGGTATCGCGTGCGATGACTTGGAATTTATCGGCGTCGACGATGTCGAGCGCACCGACGAGATTGCGCAGGGCGTGGAGAGCTTCGACATAACCATCGAGCGTCTCGCGGATCAGGATGTGGCGGGTGTCGGCGCGGCGTTTGACGTCTTCGCGCACCCGGAGGTCCTCGCCGTGTCGGGCTTCGCGGTAGAGCGCGTAAGACGCCGCGATCCCCACGGCCATGAGCAGCACCACGGAGAGGCGGCTGCGAAACAGGACGCGTGAGAGCGAGGAAAGAAGCATCGGGCGAAGCGGGTGGCGTGCGGACAGGGACGAGGCGCGGCGGTTCGGCTTAAAGTGTGTCGCAACTCAGAGGTTACATCGGACCAGGTAGATGAAATTCAAATCCCTCACAGCGGGCTGAGGGTGCGGACGGAAGCCGCGGGCGCAACCACGCGTTGGTGAGCAGTTCGCTAAAAAGCAAAAGGCGGTGCGAGGATGTCTCGCACCGCCTTTTTGGTGGACCGGGTCTGCGCCGTCCGCCGCCGTCGGCGTTGTTGTTTAGAGCTTATAGGGCAACGGGTGGCGGCCGGTGAGGGCGAGCACGCGTTGCTTGGATTCGGCGATGGCGGCGGCTTCCTTGTCCGTGCCGATGGCTTTCAGGACGAGGTCGATGCAGCCGGCGATCTCATCCATCTCGGCTTCGAGGAAGCCGCGGCTGGTGACGGCCGGAGTGCCGAGCCGGATACCGGAGGCCTGGAACGGGGAACGCGTTTCAAAGGGAACGGTGTTCTTGTTGCAGGTAATATTGGCGAGATCGAGGGTCTCCTGGGCTTTTTTGGCGGTGAGCTCGGGGAGGTTGGCGCGGAGATCGACGAGGAAGAGGTGGTTGTCGGTGCCGCCGGAGACGAGCTTGTAACCACGCTTGGTCATGGCGGCGGCCAGGGCGCGGGAGTTTTTCACGATCTGCTCCGAGTAGGCTTTGAACTCGGGCTTGAGGCATTCGCCGAAGCACACGGCCTTGGCGGCGATGACGTGCATGAGCGGGCCGCCCTGGCCGCCGGGGAACATGGCGGAGTCGATGGCTTTTGCGTGCGCGGCTTTGCAGAGGATCAAGCCGCCGCGGGGGCCGCGGAGCGTTTTGTGCGTGGTCGTGGTGACGAAGTCGGCGTGCGGGACGGGCGATGGGTGGACGCCTGAGGCGACGAGGCCGGCGATGTGGGCGATGTCGGCGAAGAGGAAGGCGCCGACAGAACGGGCAATCTCGCCCATGCGTGCGAAGTCGATGACGCGCGAGTAGGCGCTGGCGCCGACGGTGATCATC
>CAMLSH010000170.1 GCA_946482625.1 uncultured Opitutaceae bacterium | reverse complement strand
GCTTTCGCCGCGCTCTACCTCGCGCAAACCTCCCTCTCTTCCTGGGGATTGCCAAAGGTGCAACAAGGCATCCTCAAAAAGCTGTTCTCCTCCTACGCCAACCTCGCGCAAATGACCGTGTGGGCCGGCGGTTTTGTCCTGCTCTATCAACTCACACGCGCGGGGAAAACGCTGGCGCTGCTGATCCCCTTTGGGCGCACCAGCCTGACCTGTTACGTCGTTCAAAACGCGATCGGCGTGGTGCTTTTCTACCACTTCGGCGCCGGACTCTTCCGGCAGTGGGGGCAATTCTACAGCGTTCTTTACGGCATCGTTTTTTTTGCACTGCAGTTGCCGGTGATGCACCTCTGGCTGCGGCATTTCCATTATGGCCCGTTCGAATGGCTGTGGAGAAGCCTGACCATGCTCTCCTTCAAAACGCCGTTTCGAAAACGGGCGGCCACGCCCGCGCTGGCGCCCATCGCAACCGCTTAAACGCTCAACCCGTCACGCGTGTCCACGCGGCGACCACGGCCGGCAGCTCGCGCACACTCTTCAACGCGAAAAACCGCCCCTCCGCCGCCGGGACGTTTTCCACGTGCTCGTGCGCCCACGTGATGTGATACGGCACGTGCGCGCCGGACCCACCGAGCGCGAGCACGGGCACGATGTCGGATTTGAGTGAGTTGCCCACCATCAGGAAGTTCTCGGGCGCGATCGCGTGACGGCGGAAAATCGACTCGTACGTGCGCTCGTCTTTTTCGGAAACAATCTCCACGTGGCGAAAATGCTCTGCCAGGCCGGATTTGCGCAGCTTCCGCTCCTGATCGCGCAGATCGCCTTTGGTGATCACGAGCAAACGATGCGCTGGCGCGAGCGCCGCGAGTGTTTCCGCCACGCCATCCAGCAGCTCGACCGGATGTGCGAGCATCTCGCGGCCGAGTTCGAGTAACTGACGGATTTCTTCCGCCGAGATTTTCCCTTCGGTGAGCTGGATGGCCGTCTCGATGGCCGAGAGCGTGAACCCCTTCACGCCGTAGCCGTAAAGATCGAGATTGCGCATCTCCGTCGCGAACTGCGTACGATCCACCGTGGCGGCGTCGTGATAATGCGCGAGCAAAGCGCGGAAACGCACGTGGACGTTTTCGAAGATAGTCTCATTGTGCCAGAGCGTGTCGTCGGCATCGAAACCGATCACATAATCGCGGTCAGCCATGCGCGGGAGAAAGCCGTCCGCTGCAGCGGCGGGCAAGCCCGCGCTCGGCGTTTTTCTCAAAACAAATCCATCTGTACTCCGCCCGGCCGGCGGAAATTTTCCGTCGAAATTCCCGCGCTCATCGCGTTCAGCCCTGCACGCCGCACCGCCACCGCGAAGAGGTCGTGGATCTGCTCCGCGAAAATCCCCTCGCCGCGCATGCGTGCGCCCCACTCGGCCACGTTGAGTTTGCCTCCGCGCAATTCGCGCACCCGCGCCAGCACCCGCTCTTTCTTCGCAGGCATGTGTTGGTCGAGCCACGCGCTGAAAACGTCTTTCACCGCATGCGGCAAACGTAGCACGACGTAACCCGCCGACTTCGCGCCCGCGGCTTTCGCGGCATCGAGGATCGCGGGCATTTCGTGATCGGTGAGTCCGGGAATGATCGGCGCGACCATCACGCCAACTGGCACGCCCGCATCCGCGAGCATCCGGATCGCGCGCAGTCGATGTTCCGGACGCGCCGCGCGCGGCTCCAGTTTTCCCGCCAGTTCGCTGTCCAGCGTCGTGACGGTGATATGTGCGCTGACGCAACGATGCCGCGCGAGTTCGGCGAGGAGATCGCGATCCCGGGTGATCAGGAAGTTCTTCGTGATCAGGCCCACCGGATTCCGAAATTCCGCAAACACTTCGAGGCATCGCCGCGTGATCCGGAAATGCCTTTCGGCGGGCTGATAACAATCGGTGGCGCCGCTCATCGTGACCGATTGCGGCTGCCATTTCGGCGCGGCAAGTTCGCGCCGCAGCAACTCGGGCGCGCGAAGCTTCACCAATATCTTCGTCTCGAAATCCAGCCCGCTGCTCCAGCCGAGATATTCGTGATACGGTCGCGCGAAACAATACGCGCAGCCATGCTCGCACCCGCGGTAGGCGTTGAGTCCGTAACTAAACGGGATGTCCGGGCTGTCGTTGCGCGTGAGGATCGTCTCCGTCGCATCGTGGAAAAACTGCGTGCGCGGATCGGGGCGCTCGTCCGGCATGCCGTCGAGATCGGGCTGCCACGTCTCGGCATCGCACGCGACGTGAAGCCGCTCGAAACGATTCGGCGGATTGATCGTCGGCCCGCGGCCGATGATCGGCGGCGGGCGGTAAGTAGAGGGCGGTTCAGACATGGCAGATACAGATAAATACACGTTCATGTGAACGTAGAAAACGAACCGCGCAACGGCGGCGCCAAAAAATCCAAGGTGGAACGCGCGGTCCCCGCGCGTTGTTCGCCATCGTCCACGTTTCCACTCTGCACCGCATTCCAACGTTTCCCTCTTTCGATACCGCTCAGCGTGCGCGGAGCGCCCCCCTCCACCATCGACCCATCCGACCCGCCGCCATTTCCAGCTCACGCTTTACGCTGGGCACCTCCGCGGGTTTTCTGGGTCGCACCCCTCTTCCATGATTTTTGCCCGCGCCGGAATTTTCCTCCTTTGCCTTTTCTGTCTGTCTGCCCCTTTCGCTCGCGCCGCCGCTCCGATCACCGATCCGGCCGCGCGATTGAAGGAGATCGTGGATACACAGAAGCGCCTCTTCGCCAAAGCCGACGCCGCCGGCGAGAACGCCGACGAAGACGAACTCCGCGAACAGCTCCAGCAACTCGCCCAGCAGTACGATGTGTTGCTCAAAGAGCATAAGGACTTCGTCCCCGCTTATGTTTCCTACGGTCTCATGCTCGGCAAAATCGGCATGCGCAAAGAGTCCGTCGCCATGCTCCTGCGCGCCAACCAGCTCGATAAAGACCTGCCCATCGTCAAAAACCAGCTGGGCAACTACCTCGCCGAGGACGGCAAGCCGCTCGAGGCGATCAACTACTTCCTCGCCGCCATCAAACTCGAACCCGAGGAGCCGTTGTATCACTACCAGCTCGGCATGCTGCTGACCGAAGCTCGCGACGATTTTCTGAAGAGCGGCGAATGGTCCCGCGCCACGATCGACGAAACTCTCCACAAGGCCTTCGAGCGCGCCATGACACTCGCGCCCGACGACTGGCGCTACTCGTACCAGTACGGCCTTTCCTTCTACGAACTCGAAACCGGCGAATGGGAAGCCGCCCTGCAATTTTGGCGCGCCTTCGAGAAGAAATTGAAGCCCGGCATCGAACAACAAGTCTGCCAGCTCCATCAGGCAAAAGTCCTCCACGAACTCCGTCGCACCGATGAGGCACGCACCCTGCTTGCTGGCGTGACCGAGTCCGCGCTTGCCCGGCAGAAGGACAAAATCGCCGCCTCGCTCGACGAGCCCGCCAAGCCCGTCGTTCCGCCCGCTTCAGTCCCACCTCAAACTTCCGATACTGTGAAGTAACACCACGCCTGCATCGGCCCGCCCGTTGCAGGGAAAAACTCGCATCCAATCCCTGATCGCACCGTCAGGCGGGGAAATAAATCCAACCTCCATCTTCAGCTTTGCATGTCCCGTTTCGTCCGCCGCTTCGTCTCCTTTCTCGCCACCGCCTGTCTGCTCGCGCCCGCCTTAAGTCTGGCCGCGACGGAGCTGCGTCTGGCCAACGGTGACGTTCTGCGGGGCGAACACATCAAAACCGAAAACGGGCTCATTCATTTCAAATCCCCCGTCCTCGGCACCCTTCTGATCGCCGCGACCGAAGCCGAAGTCGCTGACGTTCCCGACACGCCCGTCGAAAGCCTCGTCGGCCTGCCTCCCACCAAATCCGCCTCAGCCTCCGTCGGCGATAAAGCCCCACCCACGGCTCCCGCCACTGTCGCCAAGCCGTCCCCGAAAGCGACGCCCTCCAGCCGCACCGCCTCCAACGCCCCGAAAGCAAAGTGGAAGGGCAAGATCGAGTTCGGTTATCAGCAACAGTCTGGCCGCAGAGAAATGGTCAACGGCTCCCTTCGCGTCGATATCGAGAACAGCACCAAAACCGCCAATCTCTTCAAGGCCAGCGGTCGCGCGCTGTACGGCAAACAGAACGCACAGGTGAACTCCGAGCGCTACGAAGCCTCCTTCCGCTGGCGCCATGAATTTGGCGAGCGCATGTTCACGCAGACGCTCAGCAGCTACCTGTCCGATCGCGTGAAACGCATCGATCACAACTACGAGCAAAACGCCGGTCTCGGCTACCGTTTCATCCAACACCAACGCCACGTCCTCAACGCCGGCCTCGGCGCCACCGCCCAATACCGCGAAGCCTTGGGCGTGACCGAAGACATCGTTTATCTCGGCGAGTTTTTCCAAGACTACAGCTACAAGATCAACGGCCGCCTCTCCTTCTTGCAGGAGTCTAATGCGCTCTACGCCAGCAAACCCGTGCTGCACGCCGGTCAGGAAGCGGACAACTACCGCGTACGCTTCAACACCGCCCTCCAAGGCAAAGTCAGCGAGCGCGTGTCGTTGAATCTGCGTTTCGAATACGAGTACGACAACACGGTCGTGAATCCCGCGCTCCGGGCCGACCAACGCGTGACGAGCTCCATCGGCTACGCGCTGTAATCGTTCACGCCTCCGCCGATGGAGGCGCGGCGCCCCGCCGCGCTAAACGTCGCCAGCGGGACCAGCGTCATGCGTGGCGATGGCGCCCCGCCTCAATCGGACCGCCAGGCAAAGGCGGCATGCGCCGTGAGTGCCCAGCGCGTTCAGTGACGACCGCGCAAGAACGCCTTCACGCCGCTCACGCGCGCGAACCGAAGAGCGCCGTGCCCACCCGCACTTGCGTGCTTCCGGCCGCGATTGCCGCGACCAAGTCGCCGCTCATGCCCATCGAAAGCTCGCGTAGCGGAGCGCCGAATCGCGCGGCAAGATCGTCGCGGATTGTCCGCAGATTTTCGAAGGTACGACGGGCGACCTCCGGATCGTCGGAGAGCGGAGCGATCGTCATAAGGCCTTCGATACGAAGATGCGTTTTCGTCAGCGCCGCCTCCAGCAAACGGGGCGCATCGAACTGTTCGGCACCAAATTTCGCCGGGTCGTTGCCGGCGTTGATCTGGAGCAGCACCGCGAGCGTTTTCCCGAGCTCTCCGGCCGCACGATCCAAGTGATTCAGGAGCTTCTCGCTATCCACGCTTTGCACGCGGTCGAAGATCTCCGCCGCGAGCTTTGCCTTGTTCGATTGCAGGTGCCCAATGAGCTCCCAACGCAGTCCCGTTGCCGTCGTAAGCGGTTTCTTTCCGGCAGCTTCCTGCACGCGGTTCTCGCCAACCGCGGCCAATCCCGCGCGCCCAGCATAGTCAGCCGCCTGCGCCGGATGCGTCTTGGTCACGGCCAGCAACGCCACATCAGCCGGATCGCGCCCGGCCAGACGGCAAGCGTCAGCGATTTGCGTTCGAACTTGGGCGAGCCGGATAAGGAATTCTTCGTAGTCGATCATGCAGCTGTCCGTTTATGAGGTTGCAGGAGGATTAGAGGAAGTTATGCTGCGTTGAGTCCGACCGCACCATGCAAATCGAGAATTTTAAAATCTTCGCCGACCTCGTCGAAACGAAGAGCTTTTCCAAATCCGCCAAGATAAATGGCATCACTCAATCCGCCGTGAGCCAGCAAGCCCGGGCGATGGAGCGCCACTTCAAAACGCTTCTCATCGATCGCAGCCAAAAGCAGTTCCAGCTCACCCGCGAGGGCCAGCGCGTTTATGACACCTCGAAGGAGGTCCTTCATCAGTACGAGAAGCTGCTGAGCGAGTTGCAGGAGATGAAAAAAGTCATCAGCGGCACCATCCGCATCTCGACGATTTACTCCATCGGTCTCCACGAACTGCCGCCTTACATCAAGCGGTTCCTCCACGACTTTCCGTCGGTCAATGTGCGCGTCGAATACCGGCGTTCCAACCTCGTGTACGAGGATATCCTGCACAACTCCGTGGACTTCGGCCTGGTCGCCTTCCCCGTGAAAGTTCGCCAGATCGAGATGCTCCCGTTCCGCGACGACCGACTCGTGCTCATCACCCACCCGTCGCATCCCTTGGCCAAAACCGGCGAAGTCGATCTCAAGGAGCTGGCCGGGCAAAAATTCATCGGCTTCGACCCCGACATCCCGACGCGCAAGGCCGTCGACCAGATTTTCCGCGACAACAAACTCGAGATCGAACCTGTGATGGAGTTCGACAACATCGAAACCGTGAAACGCGCAGTCGAGATCGATCACGGCATCGCCATCGTGCCTCAGGCCACAGTGCTGCAAGAAGCCAAACAGGGCTCCCTCGCCATCGTTCCTTTCCGGGGCAAAGAGTTTTCGCGCCCGCTCGCCATTCTGCACCGCAAGGGCCGTGTGCTCACGCCCGCGATGAAAAAATTCATCGAAGTGCTGAACATCGACATGGCCCCTGCCTCCGCCGGTTGAACGCGCACAGACGGCTCGCTTCACCGGGTCCCAAATGATTTAGACCCGTGACCTTGGCGGCGAATCGCGGTCAAGACGCCCTATTACACCCATGTCGGCATTAGTTCTCACGCTCTACGCAATCACTCTCGCAGGAATGATCGGCTTCGCCATTCACCGCCTTAAAGTTTTGTGGATGTACGCGCGTCACGCGCGCAAGCCGGCCGCACCCGCCCCTTGGCCGGGCCGGCTTCCACGGGTGTGCGTTCAGTGCCCTCTCTATAACGAGCCACTGATGATCGAGGGTCTTCTCGAATCGATCACCGCGCTGCGCTGGCCGAAAGAGCTGCTTCAAATCCAGATCCTCGACGACTCGACCGACGAAACACCGGCCATCATCGATCGCTGGCTGAAAAAAAATCCGGACCTCGCCGAATGCGTGAAACACATCCGCCGTCCACATCGCGGCGGCTACAAAGCCGGCGCGCTCGCTTACGGCATGACGCTCACCGACGCGGAATTCTGCGCCGTGTTCGACGCGGATTTCCGTCCCGCTCCTGATTTTCTGGAGAAAACGATGCCGTACTTCAGCGATCCTCGCGTCGGCGTCGTCCAAGCCCGCTGGGAATTCAGCAATCGCCGCGCGAGCCTGCTCACCCGCTTCCAAGGCATCTTCCTCGATGCACATTTCGTCGTCGAGCAAGCCGCGCGCTTTGGCAGCGGCCTCTTCTTCAACTTCAACGGCACCGCCGGCGTCTGGCGCCGCATCTCGCTGGAAGATGCAGGTAGCTGGTCTGCCGATACGGTGACGGAAGATCTCGACGCGAGCTACCGCGCCCAACGCCGCGGCTGGAAATTCATTTACCTGAGCGAGTACACCGTGCTCTCCGAACTCCCCGAAAAGCTCACCGCCTTCAAAACCCAGCAATACCGCTGGACCAAGGGCGGCATTCAGGTCGCGCGCAAACAGCTCGGCGACATCTTCGCCAGCGATCTGCCGGCCCGCGTGAAGCGCGAGGCGTTTTTCCACCTCACGACCGGCTTCGTCCACCCGCTGCTCGTCACGTTCGCAATCCTGTTCGTCCCGTATCTTTACTTCGCCGAGCAGGTCCAGCTCACCGGCGTCTGGCTGGTGCTGAATCCGCTTTCAGTCGTCCTCGTCGGCGGCACGACGGTCATTCTCTACATCACGAGCCAGTATTTTCGCGCGCGGCAATGGATGGATGGCGCGCTCTGGCTGATCGCGTCGCCCGTGCTGCTCGCCTTCGGTCTGGCGATGAGCGTGACCTGCTGCGTCGCGGTCATCGAGGGCATGTTCACGATCGGCGGCGAATT
>CAMLSH010000169.1 GCA_946482625.1 uncultured Opitutaceae bacterium | reverse complement strand
TCGATGTGGCGGGCGCGCTCGACGTATTTTTCGAGGTAGATGCCGGAGTCTTTGAAGTTGCTGCGGCTGAGTCGGTCGACGGTGGCGAAGGCGGCAGCGAGGTCTTCGGGTTTCCAGATGAGAGACATGCCAATACCGCCGCCACCGGCGGTGCTTTTGAGCATCACCGGAAAGCCAATACGCGTGGCTTCACGCAGGGCTTCGTCGGCAGAGGAGAGCAGGCCGGTGCCGGGGAGGAGCGGGACGTTTTGTTGTTTGGCGACTTCGCGGGCGGTGTGCTTGAGGCCGAAGCGGCGCATCTGGTCGGGCTTGGGGCCGATGAAGACGATGCCGGCGGCGGCGCAGGCTTCGGCGAAGGCGGCGTTTTCGGAGAGGAAACCGTAGCCGGGGTGGATGGCTTGCGCGCCGGTCTCTTTCGCCACGGCGAGGATTTTTTCGACGACGAGGTAGCTCTGCGCGGCGGGCGGTGGTCCGATGAGAATGGCTTCGTCGGCCTGGTCGACGTGGAGCGAGCCGGTGTCGGCCTCGGAGTAGACGGCGACGGAGTTGATGTTCATCCGGCGCAGCGTGCGCTCGATGCGGCAGGCGATGGTGGCGCGGTTGGCGATGAGGACTTTGGTGAACATGACGATTTCTTCAGGCCGTTACACAGAGGGCACGAGAGGGGGCACAGAGGTCACGGAGTCGGAGAGGACGGAATTTTTAACCACAGATGACACGGATCGGAATGGATGTGGAGGGATCGGAGATCGCGGCGTGAAGCCGCTCCTACAGTTAGGAGTTCCAGATGAGGATTTCGATGGGGGTGGGGTTCCAGCCGTTGCAGGGGTTGTTGAGCTGGGGGCAGTTGGAGATGATGCAGATGACGTCGCGCTCGGCGCGCAGTTCGACGTATTTGCCCGGGGCGGAGAGGCCGTCGGCGAAGGTGAGTTGTCCGTCGGGGGTGACGGGGACGTTCATGAAGAAGTTTATGTTGCAGGTGATGTCGCGTTTCCCGAGTTCGCAGCCGCACTCTTGCGCGCCGCGGATGAAGCTGTCGCGGCAGGCGTGCATGTACTCTTTCTCGTGGGCGTAGCGCATGGTGTTGCTCTCGCGGGAGCAGGCACCGCCGAGGGTGTCATGGCGGCCGCAGGTGTCGGCCGTGATGGTGAGCAGGATGTCGCCTTCGGTGGACATCAGCTTGGTGCCGGTCGTGAGGTAGAGTGCGCCCTGGTGGCGGATGGTGTCGGACGCGCTGTAACGGTTTTCTGGATTCGCGGCGTCGAGGAAGAGGGTGTCGGCGGCTTGGTTTCCTTCGAGATCGACGATGCGGAAAGTCTGGCCGCGCTTGATCGTGTGGGCCCAGTAGTCACCGGCGAGGATGGTGGTGCGGTGGGCGGCGGTGGTGGGCGAAAGTGGGCTGGAGTTCATGACCGTAAGGCGTGATAGAGCTCGGTGGTTTCGAAGGCGCGGAGGTTTTCGGGGCGGGAGTTGCGGCTGGGGTCGTCGAGCGCGGGCGGTGGAGAGTTGAAGACTTCGAGCCGGACGTTGCGCGGGTGGTAGGTCGGGTCGGGATCGAAGGGGTGCTGGCAGGTGTTGAGGACGACGAGGGTGTTCATCTCGAAGCGGAGTTCGATTAGGTCGCCGGGTTTGGAGTTGCTCGGGACGAAGCTGAGGAGGCCGGCGTCGTCGGCGACGAGTTTGCTGAAGAGGTTCAAGTTGGGAACGAGGTCGCGTTTGCCCAGGCCCCATTTGGCGAGTTCGATGAGGAAGCTCTCGTGGGCGTTGCGGTGATAGTCGTTGCGAGCGGTCTGGTAGGTTTTTTCGCCGTACTTTGCGGCGACGGATTTTTTGTCGGAGCAGCCGCCGACGGTGTCGTGCCAGCCGACGGTGTCGCGCGTGATGGAGGCGAGGATGCGGCCCATGTCGGAGTGGAGGCAGTAGGGCGCGCGGAGGTAGAAGATGTGCTGGCCCTTCAGCGTGTCGGGCAGGTTGTAGCGCTCGCTGGAGACGTCGGCGTTGTAGAGGAGAAGGCCGACGTTGGCGCCGCCTTCGAGGTCGGTGAGGCGGAGGGTTTTTCCGCGGCCGATCACGCCGGACCAGAGGCCGGAGTGAGTGAGGGTTTTGCTGAGGATAGGTTTTGCGGCTGCGGACATGGCGTGGGGAAGCGAACGGAGAAGATTTGGAATGTGGAACTCAGGAGGGCTGGAAAAGGAGGAGGAGGTCGGAGCTAAAGACTATGGGAGAGACTGGATCGGGTTGGTGTTACGAAAATTAAAAAAAGTATTACTGGCATGGCAAGGCGGGAGGCGGCGTTGAGATGAGTTTTTAGGGCGGGTGGTGAAGCGATGCCGGCGGGTTAGGGATAACCCGCCCTACCTTCAGAGGAGCGGGGGCATGGCTGAGGCGGTGAGGTTCAGCTTGCCGTTTTTGACACCTCGGGCGGTGACGAGTTCGTCGGCGAGTTTTTGGAGTTCGCTCGCGGGACCCTGCACGAGGAGGACTTCCATGTAGTTATGGTTCTCCAAGTGCACGTGCATGCTCGTGACGACCATGAGGAAATATTTGTGCTGGATGGCGGCGAGGCGCTGCTGGAGGCCACGTTGGGTGTGGTCGTAGACGAGGCTGATGGTGCCGGCGACTGACTCGGTGCCGAGCTGGCTGGCGTATTCAACAAGTCCATCGCGCGCGAGGGCGGCGACGGCTTGGGAGCGGCTGGCGTAGCCTCGGCGTGCGACCATGGTGTCCAATTCGTCGAGGAGGCTTTCAGGCAGTGACACGCTGAAGCGGGTGATTTTGTCGGACTTCTTTTTCTTGGTCATGGGCGCGGCGGCAGTTGGGAAATGAATGCGGCGGGCGGAGGTGGAGGGCGAGTGTGGAGGCGGAGAAATGATCGAATGTGGAACTCCGGAAGGCTGGGAACGGCGGGCTGCGAAAAATGAGTGGGGCGGATGGTCCGAGTCGCGGATGGGATGCGGCTATTCGACGTCGTCGCCGGATTGGGTGAGGCGGATGATGGGGAGGTTGTCGGTGGCGGTGGTGTCGCCGGGCGAAGCGGTCGCGTGCGGCGGGTGGATCAGCGCGTCGAGGCGGGCGCGGGTGGCGATGAACTCGGGGGAGAAAAACTGGCCGGGGTCGCGGGGGCGGGGGACGGGGACTTCGATGAGTTCGTTAACGCGGCCGGGGTTGGCTTTGAGCACGAGGATGCGGTCGGCGAGGTAGATGGCTTCGTCGAGATCGTGGGTGATGAAGAGGATGGTGACGTCGACGTTTCGCCAGATCTGCAAAAGGTGTTTTTGCATCTGGCAGCGCGTCTGGGCATCGAGCGCGCCGAAGGGTTCATCCATTAAAAGGATACGCGGGTTGTTCGCCAGGGCGCGAGCGATGGCGACGCGTTGCTTCATGCCGCCGGAGAGCTGGTTCGGGTACGAGTCGGCGAATTTGGAGAGGCCGACGAGGTCGAGCCATTGGCGGGCGTCGCGCTCGGCTTCGGCGGGGCTGGTGCCGCGGAATTTGAGGCCGAACATCACGTTGGATTTCACCGTGAGCCAAGGGAAGAGCGTGTAGCCTTGGAAGACCATGCCGCGCTCGGGGCCGGGGCCGTGGACTTCTTTGCCGTCGAGGAGAAGACGGCCGGAGGTGGGGGTGTCGAGTCCGGCGAGGAGGCGGATGAGTGTGGATTTACCGCAGCCGGAGGGGCCGAGGATGCAGAGGAATTCGCGGCGGTGGGTGACGAAGTTGAGGTTCTCGATCGCGGTGGTCTCGGTGCCGTCGGGCCGGGCGAAACGGCGGGTGAGATTTTCGACAGTGAGGACAACGGGGCGTTCTTTGAGTTTCGCGAAGCGGGCAGCGACGGCGGGGGATTGGGCGCGGTAGTTGGGTAATCCGGACGGTGTGGCGGGAAGGGAGGCGCTCATGATTTTGCCTCCGGGCTGGTGATGGGTTTGTCGGGAAACAGAAGGACGTCGCGGCCGGCGAAGAGACGGGTGGCGAAGGTGCGCAGGCGGCTGGGGCGCTGGGTTTCCCAGGGGAAGAGGCGTTTGCCGAAGAAGGCTAGGATCTGGTCGGTCGCCAGCCCGAGGATACCGATCATGATGATGGCGGCGTAAACATTTTCGAAGTTACGGTACTTGGCCTGTTGATTGATGAAAAAGGTGATTCCGGAGCTGACGCCGACGACTTCGGCGACGATCAGGTAAGTCCAGGCCCAGCCGAGGAGGATGCGGGTGTCAGTGTAGAGTTCGGCGAGTTTCGACGGGACGATTACGTGACTCACGAGCCGGAAGCCGCGGCAGCCGAGTGTTTGGGCGGCTTCGAGGAGCGTGGGATCGGTGCGGCGTATCGTGTTGGCAACGACAAGGACTTGTTGGAAGAAGGTGCCGATGACGATGATGGCGATCTTGGGGGCGTCGCTGATGCCGAGGACGGCGACGGCGAGGGCGCCGAAGGCGGGCGCGGGCATGTAGCGGATGAAATCGATGACGGGCTCGCTGAGGCGCGACCAGAGGGCGTAGGCGCCGCAGAGAATGCCGAGCGGGATGCCGATGGCGGAGGAAATCACGAAGCCCCAGAAGATCGTTTTGATGCTGCGCCAGAGGCTTTCGTGGAGCCAGACGTCGCCGCGGAGGCGGGGTTCGGTGGTGAAAGCGGTGTAGAAGGCCTGGGCGACTTTGTGCGGTGCGGGGAGGAAGACGGGATTGGCGCGCGTGCCGGTGGCGGCGGGTTTGCCGGCGGCCAGGGCTTTTTCATTTTCAGTGGCGAAGACGGCGCGTTCGACAAGGAGGTCGGAGCGGAACCAGGCGACGCCGCCGGGCGATTCGATTTTCACCATCGGGTGCCAGATGAACGGGGTGTAGCTGACGGCGCACCAGACGATGAGCGGGAGGAGGAAGGAGGCGATGCCGAGGAGCGCGCGGCGGCGCGGGGGGAGCGTGCGCAGAATCGCGAACCAGGGAGCGGGCGACGACGGCATTGTGGGTTATTGGCGTATCAGGCGAAAAACGCGGGCGGTGCGTTTTGTTGAAGCGCAAAGACGCGAAGAAGCAAAGGAGGACGCAAAGAGTCGCGGGTGATTTCTGCGCCCGAGATTCGAGTACGCGGCAGGAAGAACGGGCGATTTGTCTCGGGGGGCGAAGGGAAGCGCGACGAGGGCGTCGCGCCTCCAGCGGGAATAAACGAGCGCGCTCGGAATGCGCGCTGCACCTTATTTTTTTGCAGCGAGGGCTTCGGTGGTGAGGGAGGCGTCGACGTAGGAGGCGACGTCCTGGGCCTCTTTGTAGACGCCGTTGGCGACGTTGAAGTCGTCGGCGATTTTGGAGGAGCCGGCGATGGAGCCGAAGGTGGCGGTTTTGCCGGAGATGATTTTGGCGCTGTCGGCGAGCGTGAGGAGGCGGGTGCCGGACATGAAGGCGGCGTATTCCTTCGCATCTACGCCGGCGCGGGCGGCCATGATTTTGATGCCGTCTTCACGAGTGGTTTCGTCGTTCAAGTAGGCGACAATTTTGTCCCAGACGGCGACGAACTTGACCCAGTCGGCGCGGTTTTGGGCGAGGCTTTGCGGGCTGACGGCGACGGTGTCGTAGATCAGGCCGGGCTCATCGGCCGAGGTGTAGATGGCGGTGGAGCCGGCGACGGCTTTCAGCGCCTGGCCGGAGTTGGGCTGCCAGGCGGCGACGGCGGCGACCTGACCGGAGGCGAGGACTTGTGGTGTCTGGTTGGTGGGCGTGGGAACGAGCTCGACGTCGGACTCGGTCATGCCGGCTTTCTTGAGGCCGTTGAGGAGGAGGAGGTGGTCAACGAACCCGACTTCGACGGCGACTTTTTTGCCCTTGAGATCTTTGAGCGAGCCGATGCCGGGCTGCGCGACGACCATGTCGTTACCGTTGGAATAATCGGTGACGAGGATCATGACGTTTTTCGCGCCGTTGGCGCCGGTGACGAGGGCGTCGCCATTGGTGACCATGACGGCGTCAACTTTGCCGGCGGTGAAGGCTTCCATCGACGGGCCGTACTCGAACCAGAGGAGTTCGACCTCGACGCCGGCTTGTTTGAACCAGCCTTTTTCGGCGGCGATGGCGAAGGCGGTCCAGCCGGGCCAGTCGGAGTAGGCGACTTTGAGCGGGGCGGCGGCGGCGCGGGAGGCGAGGAGGGCGGCGAGGATCAGACCGAGGGTGAGGGGGCGGAGAAGGCGCATGAGGAAGCGAGGGGCGTGAATCATGGTGAGTGTTACTTTTTGATCAAATCGTGTTACGCGCGCTTTCCAGCAGGCTGTATGCCACGAGTGGGCGATGGATAAAATTGAGCAAGACCGGCGGGAAGGGGGAAGCGGCCTGCCACGCCGGGACGGCGCGGCTACGGTGGGACGCGTTGATTATGGTGAGATAGCGCGTCTGCTGTGGGTCGGCGTTGGCTGCGAAGGAGGGCGTCGGCTGTGGCGGAAGGAAGCAAAGGTGTTCGGCGGGTTGCTCGCTGGAGAGAGGCGCGTTTGGTGCGGGCTTCTTTATGGACCTCGTTTCTGGCTGTCCGTTTTGGATCATCAATAATGGCATTCTGGGTGTTTACCCGGCGCTGCGCGAAACCGTGGAGTGTGAGGTCGCGATCATTGGCGGGGGGATCAGCGGGGCGTTGATTGGTTATCGGCTGGCCGAGGCGGGGATCGATGCGGTGATGCTGGACAAACGTGACATCGGAACGGGAAGCACGGCGGCGAGCACGTCGCTGCTCCAGTACGAGACGGACCTGACGTTGATGGAGTTGAGCGAGCGGATGGGCGAGGAGCGGGCGGCGGCGGTTTATCGGGCGTGCCGGGGTGCGGTGAAGAGCGTGCTGGTGCTGGCACGGCAATTTCACGTGGGCGATTTTGCTACGCGGGACAGTTTGTATCTGGCGAACGAGGCGCGGCAGGTGGGCGGATTGAAACGTGAATATGAGCTTCGGTTGAAGCATGGCTTTGACGTGGATTGGTGGACGCGGAAGCGAATCAAGGCGGAGGGTTCGCTGCCGCATCACGCGGCGATCGAGAGTCATGGTGCGGCGGAGATTGATGCGTTTGGGTTTACGCATGGGATCGTGAACGAGGCGACGAGGGGCCGGCACGGGATGAAGGTTTTCGACCGGACGGAGGTGACGTCGTGGACGCGGGTGGGAGCGAATGGGAGGAGGCGCGGAAAGGGCGGGAAAGGCTCCGACGGGGATGGGTTTGTGCTGACGACGGCTGAAGGTTTTCACGTGAAGGCGCGGAGGATCGTGGTGGCGTCGGGGTATGAGTCGTTGAATTTTTTTCGGAAGAAACCGGCGAAGTGTCACAGCACGTATGCGCTCGTGACGGAACCGCTGGAGGAGCTGACGGGCTGGCCGGGAAAGCGGCTGATCTGGGAGACGGCGCGGCCGTATGTGTATGCGCGGACGACGGGCGATGGGCGCGCGATCATAGGCGGCTATGACGAGGAGTTTCGCGATCCGCAAAAACGCGATGCGCTGCTGACGGCGAAGACGGCGGCGTTGAAGCGGCGGTTCGCGCAGTTGTTTCCGAAGATACGCTGCGATGTGGCGTTTTCGTGGACGGGGACGTTTGCGGAGACGAAGGATTCGCTGCCCTACATCGGCGAGGCGCCGGGGAGGCCGGGGATTTATTTCGCGCTGGGGTACGGTGGGAATGGGGTAATTTTCAGCGCGCTAGCGGCAGAGATTATCCGGGATCTTTGTCTCGGAGTGGAGAACGAGAAGGCGGAGTTGTTTCGGTTTGGGCGCTGAGGACGTCGGGGGCAGATTCGGAGGACGAAATTTTCTAACCACTAAAGGATTTCGCCAATGGGCGAAATCTTGGGGGTGCGGCTTCGGCTGATCGCCTGCGC
>CAMLSH010000168.1 GCA_946482625.1 uncultured Opitutaceae bacterium | reverse complement strand
AGGAATTTGGCGGCGCCTTCGTTGTGGTAGGCGTGGGGTTTGCCGGACCAGAGGGAGTCTTCGTTGAGCTGGAGACGTTCTTCGGTGAGTCCGCCGAAGATCATGGCACCGAGGCGTCCATTCCCGATGGGGAGGGCTTCGTTCCAGTGGGAGGCGGGCCGCGCATACCATAGAGAGGTGGCGGGGGCGTATGAAGGGATTAGGCAAGATGGCTCAGGAGCCGGCGGCGTGACGGGCTGAGTGACGCCCAGCTTCTCCCGGACCCAGGCAATCATCTTGGGGAAGTGGTCGGGGTCGTATTTGGCCCAGTCGGACAGGCGGTGTTGGGCGCCGGGAAGGATGATGACGTCGGACGGGACGTTGTTGGCGCGGAGGCGGGATTGGAAGTTGAGCGACTGTTGGAGCGGGACGGTGCGATCTTGATCGCCGTGGAGAATAAGGAAGGGCGGGTGGCCGGCTTTGGGATTGGGAGCGATGAAATTAATCGGCGCGGTGTCGCGGAGAATTTTCAGCGCGGCAGGCGTGATCTCGGCGGGGATGTTGTGGAGGTTTTTCAGCGAGGCGCTGATACCGCCGCGGGTGGGGAGTTCTTGTTCGAAATCGGTGACGGGCGCGTAGCCGACGGCGGCCTGGACTTTGGTGTCGGCCGTGGGGTTGATGGCGGCGAGGAAGGCGAGGTGGCCGCCGGCGGAGTGGCCGAAGAGGACGACGCGGGTGGGGTCGCCTTTGAATTGGGCGGCATTGGCTTTGACCCAGCGGATGGCTGTGTGCACATCGTCGATACACGCGGGCCAGCGGTGGGCGGGGGCGAGGCGGTAGTTGATGGAGAACCACGTGAAGCCGGCCTCGGAGAGCGGAGCGAACCAGGAGGAAATGTCGGCGCCGTTGGTATGTTGAGGCGTACCTTTGTCGCCAGCACCCCAGCCGCCGCCGTGGATGAGAATGGCAACGGGGTGGAGGCCATCGGTATCGGGCGTGTAGGCGTCGAGAAGGAGTTTTTCGCCGCCGGCTTCACCGTATTCGATGTCGGGTTTCAGCTCGGCGCGGATCGAGAGCGCGGAGGCGAAGAGGGCAAGGAGGGCGACGGCGAGGAGGCGTGTGAAAAATCGCATGACGAAAAGCCGACAGACTAGCGGCGGGAAGATCGAGGAAAGAAGACGCGGTTCACTGTTCCGTCAGGTTGGCGCGGCTCAATCCTTGGGGCCGAGGTGAGGAACGAGAATCTGGATCGCGAGGAGCGAGAGCAGGTACATGCAGGAGATGTAGCCGAAGACGGGGATGTAGCTGCCGGTTTTTTCGAGGATTTCGCCAGTGATGCCGTTGACGAAGCCGCCGGCTGCGTAGGAGACGAAGCCGCCGAGGCCGACGACGGAGCTGATGGTTTCCTTGGGCATGGTGTCGCCGACGACGCTGAAGAGATTGGCCGACCAGCCCTGATGCGCCGAGCCAGCGATGCCGACGATGAGCACCGCGAGCCAGACGCTGCCGGCGTAGGGCGCGAGGAAAACGGGGACTACGCTGAGCGCGCAGGCGAGGAGCGAGACTTTGCGGGCGGAGTTTACGCTCCAGCCGCGTTCGAGGAGTTTTCCCGCGAGCCAGCCACCGGCGACGCCGCCGACCACGGCGATCGCGAAGAAGATGGCGGACCATGTACCCGTTTCCTGGAGACTGAGGTTGAAACGTTTGCCGAGGAAATCGGGCATGAACGACTGGTAGACGCCCCAGGCAGGACCCGCGAGGATGCCAGCGATGATGTAGGCCCAGACGGCGCGGTAACGGAGAAGGGAGAGCCACGGCACGCGGGGTTTGTCTTCCTCGAGTGGGGGCTGGCCGCGGCGGATGTAATCGAGCTCGGCAGGGGCAAGGCGTTTTTGTTTCTCGGGATGTTCGTAGAGGAACCACCACGCGATGAGCCAGACGAAGCCGGTGGAGGCGGTCAGATAGAACGTCGTTTCCCAACCGAATCTTTCGTAGAGTTTGGGGACGAAGAAGAGGCAGAGGATGGCACCGATGTTGGAGCCGGCGTTGAAAAGGCCGGTGGCGAGCGCGCGCTCCTTGATGGGAAACCACTCGGCGACGGTTTTGATGGAGCCCGGGAAGACGCCGCCTTGTGTAAGACCGAGGGCGATACGCGAAAGCATGAAGCCGGCGGCGGTCATCGGCAGCGTGAGCGTGGCGACGATGAAGCCTTTCTCTGCCCAAGAGAACCATGGGTAATCGAGCGTGAAGCGCGCGCCGATATCGAGGTAGGCGCACAGGCCGTGCGCGGCGGCGGCGAGGCTCCAGAGCAGGACGATGAGCGGCATCCCGCGTTTCACCCCGAAGCGATCCATGAAGCGACCGCCGAAAAGATAACCGAAGGCGTAGGCGAAGGAGAACGCCGCGGTGATCCAGCCGTAGTCGCTATCGCTCCAGCCGAGGGCGTCGCTGAGCGGTTTTTTGAGGATGCTGAGCAACTGCCGGTCGAGGTAGTTGATCGTGATCGCGAAGAACAAAAGGGTGCAGATGGCCCAGCGGTAATTTTGTTTGGGGCGGGGGATGCTGTAGTCGGTGCTGGCCATGATGGGGCGGTGTGGGTGGTAACGTGAAGGCGGTCGATGCGACGCGTGGGCGGGAATGAGGGCGCGGGAACGAAAAGACGGACGGGAAAGAGCTGGCGTTGACGAGGGTGAATTTCATCGACGGCGACTGCTCTTTGAGAGGGAAGTCACGGCGAGGAAACTGAAGGCGAGAGGGAGGTGGAGTGCGGACCGTCCGATGGGGTGGGCGGCGGAGGCAGCAAGGGTGGGGCGGTGAATGTGGCCGACAATCGGGCTGGTGCGCACGTTGTTGACTGAAATCGAGGCGCGATCACGCGGGCGGACGAAGCGTGCGGCCTTCGAGCCACTCGCCGGTGAGGAGCACCTCGTGCTGGTCGACGGGAACGCCGGTGTCGTCGCGATGAAGAAGGCCGATGAGCATCTCGATGCCGAGACCGCCGAGCTTGGCGGGATCGAAGTAGACGCCGCTATAGTGTTGGTCGGGGTGATCGTTGACGAGCGCGACGATGCCGACGTCGCGCGGTGCGATTTTCCCGAGGGGTTTCAGCCAGTCGATGACGGGGGCTGCGTGCGTGACGAGGAGGGCGTCGGGTCGTGTCTGGCGAAACCACTCCCGAAACGCAGTCGGGTTGTCGGCACCGTTCTGAAAGAGAAAGGGCGCGATGCGATCGGCGGCGTCGAGACGGAGTTGCTGGTGGAGATAGGCGCCGAGCCAGCGTTCGCCGACGCGGGGGCTGTCGTCGGCCTCGGAGAAAACGAAACCGATCCGCCGGTAGCCGCGTCCGATGCACTGGATCATGGACTGCTTTGCCGACGCGTAGTGATTTTCTGTCACATGATTGAGGCGCGGCGAATGGAGCGTGAGGCCGAGGGCGACACACGAGAAACGTTCCCAAGGGAGCTCGAGCTGGTGGCAACCGGGGGGGAGGCGGCCGATGAGCAGGCCATTGATGCCGCGGGCGGCGAGAATATTGGCGAACCGCTCCGGGGTCATGCCGGGTTCGGCGAACCAGAAGTGCTCCAGCTTGTATCCAAAATCTCGTGCGCGTGCAGTGGCGCCGGGGAAATAGTCGGGGCGGTTGTGATGCGGCGGACGCCAGCCGAAGCGGGTGGGATAGTTCGTGACGTAAGCGAGGACGACGTGCTTCTCGGCGCGTTTCGTGCGGCGGGCCTGCATAAGGGCGGCCACGAGAGGGTTGATGCGGTAGCCGAGTTTTTTCGCGATCGTCTGAATGCGACGGCGAACGGGCTCGGATATGCGGGGGTGATCGCGAAGCGCGAGCGAGACGGTGGAGCGGTGGACGCCGGCGCGCTTGGCGACGTCTTGCAAGGTGGCGTTGGGGGGCACGGCGGGGGATGAAAGCGGGACTGTATCGAAAAAGTCGAGCGGACAGATGCCGCGGTCAACAATGCGTGCGAAGCCGTGTTTGCGCGGGGAAAGTTTTTTCGGGCATCACGCAAACACCCCGGACGCGCTCTGTAACCTCCAGCACACGCGCCGGCCTTTCTCCCGCCCCCGTCCAGTCCCCAGCTTCGATTTTATGAAAACCCGCCACGCTTCCCCCTGTCGTCCGCTGCGCCTCACCCTCGCGTGGGCGTCAGCGGTCATCGCCGTACTCTCGTCCGCGTTCGCGCAGAATCCCGCCGTGTTTGTGAACCTGTCCACCACGCAGGCGTCCACCGCCGGCGTGACTCCTACGAGCGCGGCCACCTTCACCATCGCCGCGCCCGGCAGTGGATGGACTTACGGCGCCTCCGCCCCGTATGCCGGCGAGACATGGAATAATATTCTCAGTCCGCACGCCAACGATCAGATCAAGCCCCAGCCGCTTGGACTCACGCAGGGTGCCGTTGTCCCGTTGATCACGGCCAACAACATCGCGCTGACCCAACCGGATGGTTCCGCAACGGTTGTCACGCTTACCGCCTCGGCCATTCTCGATGACGCGGGGACGGCCACCAATACCCGCGAGGTGCCTCGTCTGGTGAACGTGAGTTCCTCCACGCCCTCCGGGCTGATGGGCACCGCCTGGCGCATTTTTGAGGGAGGCAACCGCATCGGGTTCACCTTCTCCGGTCTGCCGGCGAATGCACATTACGTCGTTTATGGTTACGCCTCCACCAACGCTGCCAACCAGGGCGCCCGCTTTACGCTAGTGGATGCGAACGCCGTGGGGCCGAAGTGGTTCGACACCAACCCGGTGGCGAACACGGCACCCAGTATCTTCGTCTCAAACGGCGGCGTGCTGTCGCCGAGCGCTCCCGCACCTCTGGAAGTGGCTTCCAATGCCGCTGGTGGTGCAAATTCAAATACAACGTGGGGAGTGCTCCATGCCAAAGTCGATTCCAACGGGAAGATCGAGATCCGCGCTTCCAGAAACGCCAATAACAACGGGTTTCCCAACGGTCTCCAGCTGATCCCTTATCCGAAAGCGACGATCACGACGCAGCCTTCGGCGAATGCCTCCGGAACGGTTGGCGACGGGGTGACTCTCACGGTGGCGGCCAGCGGCTTTAACGCTTCCGACGTTCTCACGTATCAATGGCGCAAGGCCGGTTCGGCCATCGATCCGGCCGCAAATCCTTCGGCGGCGACGGCCTCCCTCACGCTTTCCAATCTGCAGAACTCCGATGCGGGCAACTACGATGTGGTCATCACGAACTACGGCGGCGATGCGATCAGTTCTGCGACCGTCCTTACGGTGACCTCCGGTGCGGTCGCTCCGTCGATCAGCACGCAGCCGGTAGCGCAGACCGCGGTGACGGGTGGAAATGTCAGCTTCTCCGTCAGCGCGAACGGCACCAGCCCGCTGACCTACACTTGGGAAAAGAGCATCACCAGCGCTACGACTGGGTTCACCGACATTCCCGGCAGCAACAGCGCGACCTTGTCGTTGACGAACGTAACCGGTGCCGAGGCCGGCTACTACCGCGTGCGTGTGCAGAACTCCGTGAATACGGCTGTCAGCGACGCCGTCGCGTTGATCGTGGCACCGGTCATCACCACACAGCCCACCGCTGCGACGGTGACAGCGGGATCCACGACGACGCTGACTGTGGGCGTCGATGCGGGTGCGGGCGCTCCTGAAGCGACCACATATGTCTGGAAGCGCAACGGCGTCGCGCTTGCCGACGGCTCCGGCATCTCGGGTGCGGCTACAGCGACGCTACAGATCGCATCCTTCGCTGCGGCAAACTCCGGCACATATTCCGTCACGGCGAGTAACTCCGCTGGATCGGTCACCAGTAATTCCGTGTATCGGGGCACCGTGACATCGCTGACAAGCGAAGCGTGGCCGGCCAACAATGCCACCGGCGTGAATCCCGACACACCTCCGACGCTTCGTTTCAGCGCGGCGCCGGTAGTCGGAACCGCCGGACAAATCCGCGTGTACGATGCCTCGAACGACGCGCTGGTCGAAACCATCGACCTCGCCACGCTCAGCGTGAAGACGGGCGGCGGCGGCACCTACCGCTATTCGACGAAGACCATCGGCGACCGCACCTATCACTATTTCCCCGTGGTTGTCGTAGGCAACGAGGCGCGCATCACCCTCAAGGCCAGCACGACGCTCGCGTATAATAAAACCTACTACGTACAGGTGGACCCCGGCGCGCTCCTCGACCCGACCGGCGCCACCTTCGCCGGCATCAGCGACACGACCAGCTGGCGCTTCACCACGAAGGCTTCCGGCCCGGCCGACACCGCGACCGCGATTGTCGTCGCGGCTGACGGCACGGGCGACTTCACCACACTTCAGGGCGCGATCGATCTGATCCCGCATTCGCCGGCGAACACGACGACCCGCACGATCACGCTGAAGGCCGGCATCTACAACGAACTCGTCAATCTCCGCACCGGAAAAAATAAAATCATCATCCAGGGCGATGGCCGGGCAAACACCACGATCCAGTATCTCATCAACAACGATCTCCTGACCGGGGGCGCGCATTTCAGCAGCCGCGCGGTGCTGCGCGCCGAGACGACGAATCTCGAACTCTACGATCTCACGGTGCGCAATCTTACGCCGAAGGGCGGCGGCCAGGCGGAAGCGATCGCCATCACGGGTTCGCTCGCGACCATCGCGCGCTGCAATTTCTACAGCTTCCAGGACACGCTCTTCCTCGGGAAAAACATCTTCCTCACCGACTGCTATGTCGAGGGTGACACCGACTTCATCTGGGGCGGCACGGCGTTTTTCCAGCGCTGCGAACTCAAGATGATGTTCCCGGCCTACAACAGCAACCCGCGCAACGCCGCGAACGAGCCCGGGCATATCTTCGTCGATTGCACGTTTTCCCGTTCAAGCGCCGCCAACGTGCCGGACGATTCGGCGTACTTCTCCCGCGATTTCGGCTCGGCTGCATCGATGTTCTTTTTGATCAACTGCAAGGTCGATAAACACATCAAGGGCATCGGCTGGCTGGTCGATGCGGCGGACAAAACCGCCGTCCGTTATTGGGAATATGCCAGCAAGAACATGGACGGCACGCCGTACGTCTTCACCGGTCGTGCCACCTGGAATCATATGAGCACCGGCGTTCCCGGCGCAGCGGCGGTGCTGGATCATCAGCAGGTCGATGCGATTACGGCGGCCTGGTACAGCGATCCGCTTAATGTCATCGGCTTCGCGCCCGCGGTTGCGCCGACGATCGACACCCAGCCGGTCTCCGCCTCGGTTGACGCCGGCGCGACGGTCAGTTTCACGGCTGGCGGACTTCCCGGGTATCCGGCAGCTACTTACCAATGGAAGAAGGGCGGCGTGGATATTCCCGGCGCCACTGCGGCAACGCTCACCCTGACCAATGTCCAGGGGGCCGATGCGGGGGACTACACGCTCACGCTCACCAACTCCGCAGGCAGCGCCACCAGTCAGGCAGCGACGCTCACGGTAAACACCACGGTCATCCCAACCGCGATCATCACGCAACCTGCCAGCCAGTCGGTCACCGAAGGCCAGGCAGTCACGCTGGCAGTGGCGGCCGAAGGATCGGCGCTTAGTTATCAGTGGAAGAAAGACGGTACCGATATCCCCGGCGCGACATCCGCCAGCATCTCGCTGACCGGTTTATCCGCAGCCGATTCCGGCGCCTACACGGTCGTCGTGACGGGCACGGGCGGCGTCGTCACCAGCAATGTGGCCACGCTCACGGTCGGGGTTCGCACGGTGAAAACCGTTTTCTCGGACGCGTTTTCCACGGGCAGCACCGTCAACTCCGCCACGCCCGCGGATCCCACTGACACGTCCACGGCGTATCAGATTCTCTCCGACAAGGGCTATAACCCGACGCCCGCTGTCGGTGCCACCGGCCTGCGGTTCGGCATCGGCAACACCAGCTCTGGCAACGTCGAGGCGCAGGCGCTCTTCAGCCCCGC
>CAMLSH010000167.1 GCA_946482625.1 uncultured Opitutaceae bacterium | reverse complement strand
GCAGCGAGGCGGGCCTCGAGCTCCTTATGCTGCTGCGCGGGCACCATTTCGTTTTGAGTCGTCGCGAGCTTTTCCTGAAGCGCGGTAGCCTCAGCCGTTGCCGCCGCCAGCGAGCGCTCGGTGTCCTCGATCTTCTTCAAGAGACCGTTGCGTTCGCCCTCGAAGTTGGCGGCTCCCGCCTTCAGCCCTGCGATCTCCTCGGTCGTCGCCGCAGTCAAAGCCGCCAGCTCAGCCGAGAGCCGGGACTTTTCAGCCTCGGCGTCATCCTGCGCTTTTTTCAATGTCTCCGCCGCCTGCTTCTGTTGTTCGGCGGCGTGCGACTCGAGCCTCGCTTGCAACTCGCGGTGCTGCTCCACGGGCACAACGCCGGTTTTCGCGTCCTGTAATTCCTGCTTCAGACCGGCCACTTCGGCGGTCGCGACCGCGAGGGCCTGCTGCGATGCCGCCATGCGATCTTTCAACCCGGCCAGCTCCGCGGCGACTTTTTCGCCGGCAGCCAGTTTCGTCGCGGCATCGGCCTGCTGAGCCTGGACAGCGGCCAGTTCGGCGCGGAGGGCGGCGAGGTCTTTTTCTGCCGCAGCGGTCTGCTCGGCCGTGGCTGTTTCCGCCTGTTTCACGAGGCTCGCCAGACGCTGATTCTCCGCGGTGAGTTTTTGCTGTTGGTCGCCAAGCGAGGCGAGCGATTGCTTCGCAACGTCGAGTTCTTTGGCCGCCGCGCGGGCTGTCGTGAGGTCGTTTTCCAACGCGACCACTTTGAGCCGCAACTCGCCGTCGGACGCTTCTTGAGCGGCGGCGATTTTCTGGAGCAGACCGTTGCGCTCGCCTTCGAAATTGGCGGCGGCCGCCTTCATGCCGGCGATCTCGCGCGTCGAATTTTCCAACGACTGGGAAAGCTTGTCGCGCTCGGCTTTCAGAGCCGCGATCGCGGCGGCGGCGTCTTGCTCCGCCTTGGTGACCGCCGTTTTCAACTGATCGTTTTCTTTCCACGCGTCGGCCAGTTCGGCGCTGATTTTTTTCAACTCCGCCTCGCGCGCGTCGGCCTCGGCGGAAGGAACCGCCACCGGGCTGATCGGCGAAGCGGATACAGGACTGTCGGCAACGGGAGAGACCGGCGCGCTCGCCGTGAACTCGGATGGCGGCACGGCTTTCTTCGACGCGATCGCGGCGCGGATCTGCTCGAGCCGGCGTTTACCGTCGGCGATCTGCGCCGCCGTCATCTGACGCGTCACCATGAGCAACGACCGGCCGGTGGCGCCGTTATCGGCCGCTATGTTCAGCCAGGCATACGCCTCGACCAGATCGGAAACCGGCTCCTGCAAATTGGCGTAGACGAGTCCGAGATTATGTTGCGCGATGCCGTCACCGGTTTCGGCCTTGGCGCGCAGCGCCGAGAGATCGTCCGGCGATATGGCAAAGGCTGTGGCGCTGGTGAGCGCGACGCCGAGCAGACTGCGAGCAAGGGAGCGAAAAGTGCGGGGATTTTTCATGCCTAGGGCCAAGGATGCGGGCGAGGATGGGAGAGCGGGAAGGAATTTCAAAGCGGCAAATTGAGAAACGAAGTTGAAAAAGCGGGACCGGCCGACGCCGCGGGGCTCCCGGACTTCGGCGTCGCGCTTGCCGGCCGGAGACCTCTAGAGGAAACGCCGCTTTCGCCACGCATTTCGTGCACATCGCTTCTCAAGCGTCGGCCCAGCCCTTCGCGCGCTCCACGGCCCGCCGCCAGTCCCGCTGACAACGCGTCGCCACACCGGACGCGTTCGGGCGAAACGTCCGGTCGGCCCGCCAAAGCGCGGCGATCTCGTCTCGGCTTTTCCAATACCCAACGGCCAGTCCGGCAAAAAACGCGGCGCCGAGCGCAGTCGTCTCGGTGACACGCGGTCGCACCACGGATCGCCGGAGCAGATCGCTTTGAAACTGCAGCAGCGCCGCATTCACCGTGGCACCGCCATCCACGCGGAGTTCGCGCAAGCGAAGGCCGGCATCCGCTTCCATCGCGGCGATCAGATCGGCGACTTGAAACGCGATGCTCTCTAGCGCCGCGCGCGCCACGTGACCCGCGTTCGTCCCGCGTGTGAGCCCCACGATCACGCCGCGCGCCTGCGCATCCCAGTGCGGCGCGCCGAGGCCGGTGAACGCCGGCACGAGATAGACGCCGCCATTATCCGGCACGCGCGCCGCCAGCTCCTCGATGTCAGAGGACCTCGCGATCAGCCCGAGGCCGTCGCGCAGCCATTGCACGACTGCACCGCCGATAAAGACACTGCCCTCCAGCGCGTACTCGGTGTGAGTGCCGATCCTCCATGCGAGCGTGGTCAGCAGCTTGTGCTTCGAGGCGACTGGTTTTGCGCCGGTGTTCAGCAGCATGAAACAGCCGGTGCCGTAAGTGTTTTTCGCCGTACCCGGACGAAAGCAGCCTTGCCCGAAAAGCGCCGCATGCTGGTCGCCCGCCACGCCCGCGATGCGTACGCCGTTCAACGCCGGGATCGAGGAAACCTCGCCGTAAACTTCGCTGCACGAGCGGATCTCCGGCAACACCGCGCAAGGGATGCGCAGGAGCGCCAGGAGTTTCTCGTCCCAAGTCCCGGAACGCAGATCATAGAGCAACGTCCGCGACGCATTCGTCGCATCGGTCGCGTGGATACGACCGTCCGTGAGCTTCCACAACAACCACGTGTCCACGGTGCCAAACGCCAGTTCACCCCGCGCCGCCCGGCGACGCGCGCCCGGCACATGATCGAGCAGCCACGCGAGTTTCGTGCCCGAGAAATACGGATCGAGCAGCAGCCCCGTCTTGCGCCGGAAAAGCGGCTCGTGGCCCGCCTTTTTCAACCGCTCGCACATTCCGGCGGTGCGCCGGTCCTGCCACACAATGGCCGGCGCCAGCGGCTTCCCCGTCGCGCGCTCCCAGAGCAGCGTCGTCTCGCGTTGATTGGTCAGCCCGATGGCGGCGATCTGCGTACCCGTGAGGTTGGCGTCCGCTACAGCGGCGATCGCGGTGCGGCGCGTGGTTTCCCAGATATCCTCCGGATCGTGCTCCACCCAGCCGGGCTTCGGGAAATGCTGCGGAAACTCCTGCTGAGCCTGCGCCCGGACGCGGCCGCGCCGGTCGAAAATCACCGCGCGGCTGGAGGTGGTGCCTTGATCGAGCGCGAGGAGGTAGCTCATGAAAATAGGGCTAAAATGACCGGCTTTTGGCCGCGAACACGGCCGTGGGTAAAAATGCCTGCTCATGAGCTAAATCGCGGACCTGCCTGCGCTTGGCAAGGCCCGGCTTTGCCTTCGCGACCATCAGGACAGCCCCGTCGCACCGTCCGCTGAAACCTTGCGAGCCGCTCTGGGTCTCATTTCATGCCTAGACTTCCTACCGCCATGAAAACCACCGTCGCTCTTCTTGCCCTGATCGCCGTCACGCAGACGGCTCAAGCCCAGTCCCTCCGCCCCGAAACCGCCGGTGGCGCGCTCCTCGGCGGCATTGCCGGCGCGATCATCGGTAACAACTCCGGCGACCTGAATCACAACGCTTGGCGCGGCGCCGCCATCGGCACCGTCGCTGGCGGCCTGATCGGCTCGGCGGTCGGCAGCTCCCGCGACCGCTATTATTCTCACGAGGTGCCAGTGCCTCACCCGACACGTTATGGGCGCAACAGCTACGATTACAGCTACCGCTACAGCCCGTCGTACCGCTACGGTTACGATCACAGCGGCTACTATTCCCCCTCTTATTCGAGCTACTACCGCGAGCCCGTGTATTACAGCTCAGGCTCCCGCAGCCGCGCCTCGACCGGCCTTCTCCTCGGCGGCATCGCCGGCGCGATCATTGGTCACAACTCCGGCGACCTCCGCCACAACGCCTGGCGCGGCGCCGCCATCGGCGCAGGCTCCGGCTGGCTACTCGGGGCCATCGCCGACGAACGCGCCCGCGAGCGCAACCGCGAACAACCCATCGTGTACGCACCCGAAACCAGCGAGACCACCGCGCCCGCCCAGCAGACCGTTCCGCAGACCGTGATCATCAATAACAATTACTACGGCACGACCTCCTCCATGAGCTCGGCCAACTCCCTGTTCGGCCGCTGAGCGATGCTTCCCTCGCCTCTTTCAGTCCGATACCGATGACCACGCCGCGCGGCGAAACGTGATCCACCTGCGGACCGTCTTCTTGCTAGCGCTGTCCCGCACATCCAAATCCGCTCCGCGCCGACTCGCCCCTTTCCTTCAACACCACACCAATGAAAAACCTCGTCTCCCAAACCCTCGTTCTCAGCGCCGCCGCCGCAGGCCTCTTCCTCTCCGGCTGCGCCAGTCAGGGCGTCAAAAACCCCTCCGGCGTTCCCGTCACCGAGATGAAAGCCGATGAACGCGGCTTCGTCGCCGGCACCGGCGTTGAGTCCCAGGATCTCGTCACCGTCACCGACAAGATGGCCCGCAGCATCCTCGGCATCCCCCAGATCGCCCGCGCCCAGACACCTCCGCGCGTCGTGATCGATCCGGTGATTAACGAGACCCGTTTCCCGATCAACAAAGACATCTTCCTCACCCGCATCCGCACCCAGCTTAATTCGAAGGCCGCCGGCCAGGTCATCTTCCTCGCCCGCGAACGCATGGCCACGCTCCAGCGCGAAAACGAACTCAAGAAACAAGGCGCCGTCACCGCCTCCTCCGACCCGAACGTCGTCGAGTTCAAAGGCGCCGACTACTTCCTCACCGGCAAACTCCAGGGCATGTCCACCCGCACGACTGCCGGCGTGAGCGACTACATCCTCTACAGCTTCCAGCTCATCGACGCCCGCACGAGCGACATCGTCTGGGAAGACGTGGCCGAGATCAAAAAGCAGGGCCTCGAAGACGCCGCTTATCGCTAAGCGCATTCCGCTCCCCGCCATTTCGCAAACCGTCCCGGCCAACCTGATACCATGAAACACCTCCTTCTCCTCTCCGCCGCCGCAGCCGTGCTCACCTTTGCCGGCTGCAAAACCCCGCCCGGCCCCTTCACCGCGCAGGACACCACCAAATACACCCTCGAAAACACCGAGAGCTTTGTGCTCATGGATAAACCCACCCAGGTCTCCGTCACCTGCACCGGCCTCCAGCAACGGGTGAATAACGACGGCCGCCTTGAGGTCGTCGCCAACGTCAAGAACCGCGAAAACCGCCGCATCCAAGTCCAGGTCAGCTGCATGTTCAAAGACGACTCCGGCTTCTCGACGGGCGACGAAACGCCCTGGCAAAACCTGATCCTCGGCGAAAACGCCACTGAAGCCGTGCGTTTCACCTCCATGAATACGCAGGCCAAAAAATACACCGTCCGCGTCCGCCAGGCCCGCTGAACTCTTCACCGGCCGCTCGCGAGGCATGTCTTCGCGCGCGGCCATTTTTTTAGCCCTTAAAATTTGCCCGCCATGAAAACCTCCCGCGCCCTCCTCACTGCGTCACTGGTCATTGGTCACTGGTCACTCGCCCACGCCGCCAAAGAACCTGAAGCCCCCGTGCCCGTCACGCAGGCGCTTCCCCAAGCCGCTCCCGCTCCGCGCGAAAACTACACCTACGAGCAACGCGTCTACGGCCCGAGCGATTCCATGATCGCGCCCGATAAAGCCCGCGCCGTCCTCGATGGTTTCCGCGCCGCCAATGAGAAACTCGGCAATCCGCGCTACCTCATCATCGTCAACCGCGACCTCGTCGAAGACTCCGGCCTCAAACTCTCCGGCCGCACCGAACGCACCGAATCCAGCCGCAGCGAAACGAAATCCGCCTTCGAGACCGACCCGAACGCTTCGAAACCCGAGGCCGCCAATCCGCAGACCCAAATCAACGTCGCCGTCGGCGGCGGCAACGCGGGCGGTGGCGCCGACGCATCCAATCCCGGCAAAGGCTCGATCGATAACAAACACGCCAAGGTCACTGCGGAGAACACTTACACGTCCACTGGCAAAGCCGCGCTCACCCTCGCCGACAAACAAACCACCCGCGAAGTCGAACGCCTCCTCGGCCGTCCGCTCCGCTACGCCGGAGCCGCCCTCGCCGACCAAAAAGTCGCCGCCGCATTGATCGCCGACCGCCCGCTCGATCACTTCACCGCCCCGACCGACGAAGCCGCCCGCAAAGACCGCGAAGCCCTCGCCAAAGTAGCCGACATCGTCCTCGAAGCCCTCGTGTCGAGCCGTCCGGCCACCGTCGTCGGCGTCGCCGGCGATGAAGTCGTGAACGTTCCCGATATCCAACTCACCGCGATCCGCCTCTCCGATTCCGCCGTCCTCGGCCAGGCCAGCTCGGCCGACGTCCTCGGCAAAGACCAGCAAGCCGGTTCCATCGCCAAGAAATTCGACATCCGCGAGATCACCGAAGCCACCGCCCTCGCCCTCCTCGAAGACATCACGGTCACCACGAAATAATCCAAAGCGCTTCCTCCGATGGAGGCGCGGTGCCCTCACCGCGCATTCGGCATCGCCCGCCGATCAACGCCGCACCCGCCTCCACCTCCGCTTCGGCCAAAAATTCCCACGCCGCCCGTGTTGCCCTCACGCGCGGCGTCTTTCATTTTCGCCCGCTTCATGTCCCGCCGGTTTTTCACTCCCGCCCGCTCCGCTGTCATCGCGCTCGCCACCGCGACACTGTTGCTCGCCGGCTGCGCCACCACCCCGATGGCACCGCCCGTCCCGCTCACCGGCGACGCGCTGATCGACGGCAACGCCCGCCTCGCCGTTGCCTTGCCCAAAGACCGCGTTCTCTGGGAATACCGCGTCGCCGCCACCGCCCTACGCCGCGGCCTCTTCGAGGAAGCCCGCGAAAAACTCGACGCCGCCCTCGCCCAAGCCGCCGCCAACTACGGCAACGTCAATTCCGAGGCCGCCAAATCCCGCCGCATGTTCCGCAAGGAGTCCGACAAACCCTTCGTCGGCGAACCCTACGAACGCGCCATGGCGTCGTTCTACCGCGGCATCGTTTATTGGAGCGTCGGCGAGCCCGACAACGCCCGTGCTCTCATGCGTTCCGCGCAACTGCTCGACAGCGACACGCAGGATAAAACCTACGCCGGCGACTACGTTCTCTTCGATTACCTCGACGGCTACGCCTCGGAAAAACTCGGTGGCGACGGCTCCGACGCCCTCGTCCGCTCACGCGCCAACGCCAAAGCCCAGGGCCGCGTCGCTCCGCCCGATTACGACCGCAAAGCCAACGTCATGATCTTCGCCGAGTACGGCCGCGGCCCTCGCAAGTACGCGGGCGGCGAATACAGCGAACAGCTCCGCTTCATCACCGAACAATCCCGCGCCCGTAGCGCAGTTCTCCATATCGACGGACGCACCGTCAAACTGCCTGCTTACGACGATCTCCATTTCCAGGCCATCAGCCGCGGCGGCCGCATCATGGACCACGTGCTGGGCAACAAAGCCGTCTTCAAAGAAACCACCAACACCGTCGGCGACGTCGCCCTTATCGGTGCCGCTGTCTCCGCCAACAACATCCGCCGCTACGACGGCTCGTACAACAAAGACGCCCAAAACGTGGCCATCGGTCTCGCCGCTGTTGGCATCCTCAGCAAACTCGCGTCCTCGGCCACGACACCCGAAGCCGACACCCGCACCTGGGATAATCTCCCGCAATACATCAGCTTCGCCGCCCTCCGCCTCGCTCCCGGCGACTATCCCGCAACCCTCACCTTCCTCGACGCCTCCGGCAACCCGGTCTCGTCCGGCACACGCCAAATCACGATCACCGTCCCCGCGCCCGACCCTTCTATCGGCGCCGCCCCGCAAGACACCGTGATCTTCCTCAGCGAGCTCCCGAACTGAGCCCGTAGCTGGCGATCCCATCTCCGAGGTAGAGCGCGTATCCTTAACGCGCCGGTTCGACTCCACCCGCTTTCCTGCTAAAAGCGCCATCCACATTGGTCATTGGTCATTGGTCATTGGTCATTGGTCATTGGTCATTGGTCATTGGT
>CAMLSH010000166.1 GCA_946482625.1 uncultured Opitutaceae bacterium | reverse complement strand
TTGGCGAAGATCTGGTAGCGCTGCTCCATCTCGGCGAGGAGCCATTTGAGGGCGGCGGGGACTTTCTTCGGCTCAGTCACCACGGGGATGAGCATGTGCGGAAGGGTGTTGAAGATCTTCAACTCGACGATCTTCGGGTCGACCATCAGCAGGCGAACGTCCTTGGGGCTCTTGGAGTAGAGGATGGAGGCGACGATGGAGTTGATGCAGACGGATTTGCCCGAGCCGGTGGCGCCGGCGATGAGCAAGTGGGGCATCTTCGTGAGGTCGGAGACGAGTGGCTTTCCGGATACGTCTTTGCCGAGGGCGATGGGGAGCTCGGTGCGGGCGTCGGCCCAGTCCTCGGATTCGAGGAGTTCGCGCATGCCGACGGGCGTGGGATGTTGATTGGGGACTTCGACGCCGACGGCGGCTTTGCCGGGGATCGGGGCGAGGATGCGCACGGATTGGGCGCGCATGCCGAGGGCGATGTTTTTATCGAGGCCGGCGATTTTCTCGACACGGACACCGGCGGCGGGAACGACTTCGTAGCGGGTGATGACGGGACCGACGTGAATCTCGCCGAGGGTCACTTCGACGCCGAATTCGCTGAGGATGCGGAGAAGATTTTCCGCGTTGCGGCGGTGTTCGTCCTCGGAGTTGGCGATGTTGGGCTTGATCGGTTCGCGGAGGAGCGAGAGCGGTGGGAACTGGTAGTTCTCGTCGAGACTCTGGGGAACGGTGGCCTTGGTGGCTTTCTTGGGTTCTTCAGGTTTGACGATATTGAGTTCGAGGCGGCCGGCGGCGTTGACGGCGAGGTCTTTGGTGCCGGTGGCAAGCGGGGCCTGATCGGTGAAGGGGCTGACGGTGCCTTTGCCGGCCTTGGACGTGGTGGAGGGCGAGGCGGGCGCCTTGGTCGGGGGCGTCGCGAGATCGGGAAGCGGGTCGAATGCCGGGGCTTTTTTGCGCGGGGTGTCGGCGAAGCCTTCCGGTTTTTCCTCAGTCGCGAACGGCGCGCGTGTGCCGCCCATGGGCGGATTCGTGCGCGAGGCGATGGCGAGCTTTTTGGTGGGAGGTGCGCCGACGGCGACGGTCGCGGCCCGTGGACGTGACAACGCTTCCTTGGCCATGCGTTTGAGCTCGGCGCGTTCGACGCGTTGTTTCGCACGCGTTTCGCGCCAGGCGGAGAAGCCGTGGACGAATTTGTGGAACTCGGCGGAGATGTCTTTCGTGAAGATGAACATCAGCCCGATGGCGTAGACCATCACCAGCAGCAGGCCGGTGCCGAAAACGCCGAGGGAGTCTTTGAGGAGCGACTGGTAGATCAGTCCGCCGACGAGTCCGCCGAGACCTTCGGAGAAGTAGTCGGTTTTCTCATACCCCTCGAACATCGCGGCGAGGCCGGAGGCGGTGGCGATGCAGAGCACCATCGCGAGGATGCGGGTGCTCGCGAGGCGGCGGGCGTTGCGAACGGCGACGTACGCCATCCAGAGCAAGAAAACCGGCACGAGCCAGGCGCTGATGCCGACGAGGTGGAAAGCCCACCAGGAGAATTCTGCGCCGAAGCTGCCGACGAGGTTTTTGTCGGTCGGATGGGTGCTGACGACGGCGCTTTGCGCGGGCGTGAAGTCGATGAGCGCCACGCTGAGCAGGAGCCCGAAGAGCAGGCACAGGCTGAAGACCGCCCAATGCGGTTGGTAGCGCGGTGCCTGGAAGGACGGGACGTTGTTAGAGTTTGAACTCGCAGACTTTGCCATGTGGTTTGTGAAGCGTCCGGCTTGACCCGGAGATTCCCGTTTCGCACCGGAGTCCGGTCAAATTTAATAATCCTCCCGTACGCTTTAACAAAAAACTAGCCAACGCCATGCAAGAAATCCTGCGCTTCAAACCGCTGTACCAAGATCGCGTCTGGGGCGGTCGGGTTCTTGAGACAAAATTGGGCCGTGCGCTGCCGGCCTCGCGACCGATCGGAGAGAGTTGGGAGATCGTGGACCGACCCGAAGCGCAGTCGGTGATCAACGGTGGCACGTTGGATGGACTGAGTCTCCGTACGGCCATCGAAAGCCATGGAGCGGCGATCATGGGGCCGTCGTGGCCGGTGTCGCGGCCTTTCCCGATTTTGGTGAAGTGGCTGGATTGCCGCGAGCGTCTGAGCCTGCAGGTGCATCCGCCGGCGGCGGTCGCGCCGGAGTTGAAGGGCGAGCCGAAGACAGAGAATTGGTACATCGCCGACTGCGCGCCGGATTCGAGCCTGATCGTTGGGCTGAAACGCGACGTGACGCGGGAGCAGTTCGAGCGCGCGATCCACGACAATACGCTGGAAAACTGCGTGCACCGTTTCCCGGTGAAGGCGGGCGATTCCATCCTCGTTCACAGCGGGCAGATCCATGCGATCGACGCGGGGAATCTGATCCTGGAGATCCAGCAAAACTCCGACACGACGTACCGCGTGTACGATTGGGGACGCCTCGGGTTGGACGGGAAGCCCCGGCAGATGCACGTCAACGAATCATTAAAATCGATTCGCTGGGACGACTTCGAACCGGAGCCTGTGCGCGGCGAAAACGCGCCGGCGGTGATCGCCGATGCGCGCGAATTTCGCATCCGTCGCGTGCCGCTGGTGGCGGGCGAAGCGCTGCCCATTTCCGCAGGAGAACAGGCCCGTATTCTCAGCGTCGTTTCGGGCCGTGTGCGGATCGGTGCGGGCGGCGAGTCTTTGGTTCGCGGCGACAACGTCGTCCTGCCTTACTCCGGCAGTTTCGTGTTTGAGGCGGTGGAACCTGCGTTATTGCTCATCACGGAAAATTTCGGTTGATCGGCGTTCTATGAAACCCTGCTCCTGCTTCCTCCGGGCCCGCCAAGGAGGAGCCATGATGAAGCTGGTCGTCTTTCTGATCGTCTTCGTGGCCATCGTGATTTCGGCGTGGATCTTTTTCCTGCCGCCGATTCTTACGAGCACGTTGGAGAAACGCACGGGTTTCACCGTTAAGATCAAGAGCCTCGCGATCGATCCCTTCCGCAACCGGGTTAGTTTTTCGGGGCTGGTGATTACCAATCCCGAGTCATTCGCACGGCCGGAGTTTGTGGAGGTGCGGTCGTTTCGGGCGAGAGCCCAGCTCGATACGTTTTTCACTGACCGTCTCGTGATCGACGATGGCGAGATCGACGTCGCGCAGGTCGCGCTCATCCGCAACAGCAGCGGCACGATCAACGCCGCGCTTTTCAGCGACCGCCTGCTCAACGCGCGCAAACCCAAGGGCAAACCGAAGCCCGCCGAACCCGCGAAACCCGGCCAGCCCAAGCCGCCGGTCGCTCCGCCTCCCGCTCCGACTGTGCGCGCGGAACTTCCTGAGAAGAGTTTCCTCATCAAACGCCTCGTCGTGCGTTTTGAGAAAATGGTCGTGGAAGATCACAGCGGCACGCGACCGGTGTCCCGCGAGTACACCCTGAATTTCACCCACACCTACGAGAACATCATCAACACCGATCAATTCGTGGTTGGCCCGTTCATGAAGGGATTTACGGCGGTAGGTTCGGCGATCACGGGCCTGATTCCCGGCGACATGTCGAAGACGTTGGGTGAGGCCACGCGGTCGGGGACCGAACTTTTCCGGGAAGCCACAAAAAAAACGGGCGATCCGTTCCGCGCCTTCATGCAGACGCTTGAAGAAACGAACAAGCCGTAGTTAGATCCGCGGCTTCATATGACCGCAGACGATCAAGCCGACACGCTGAACAAGACTCAACCCGCCGCCGCCGAGCCCGCTCCTGCCCAGCAGGCCGCGCAATCCTCTCCCGCGGCTGAAGCTCCCGAAGCCCCCGCTCCAGCCGCCGGTCCGACGACCGAAGAGCTGCTGGCCGCCGCTAAAAAAGACCTGGCCGACGCCCACGATCGCTATTTGCGCCTCGCGGCCGACATGGAAAACCTCCGTCGCCGCACGGTGCGCGAGAAGGACGAGATCCGCCAGTACGCCACCGGCCGCGTCCTTGAGGATATGATTTCGGTCCTCGATAATCTGGGTTTTGGGCTCACCGCCGCCAAGGCGCCCAATGCCGACGTCAAAACGATTGTCGGCGGCATCGGCATGGTGGCGGACCAGTTGAAAAACGTCCTCGGCCAGCACGGCTTGAAGGAGATCAACCCCGTCGGTCAGGCGTTCGATCCGAACCAGCACGAATCCATCGCTGCCCAGCCAAGCGCTGATGTCGCGGAAGGGAACGTCGCGCAGGTTGTCCGCATCGGCTACAGCCTCAACGGCCGGTTGCTGCGGCCCGCTTCGGTCATTCTTTCCAGCGGCCCCGCCAAGGAGGAGAACAAGTAACCGACACAGATCGCCCGGCGGAGAAATGTCCGCCGTCAGCGTGACGCGTCGTCGCGCGATTCATCCAGCGCACATACCACCATGGCCACCAAGGAAGACTATTACACACTGCTCGGCGTCGAAAAAACCGCGTCCGAGGAAGACCTGAAAAAAGCCTATCGCAAGAAGGCCATCCAGTATCACCCGGACAAAAATCAGGGTAACAAGGAGGCCGAGGAGATGTTCAAGAAAGTCTCCGAAGCGTACGAGGTCCTCAAAGATCCGCAGAAGCGCGCGGCGTATGACCGTTATGGACACGCAGCCTTTCAACAAGGCGGAGCGGCCGGTCCGCGCGCGGGCGGCGGTGGTGGCGGCTTCCACGACCCGTTCGATATCTTCCGCGAAGTCTTCAACCAAGGAGGAGGAGGCGGCGGTGGTGGCATCTTCGAAGAATTTTTCGGCGGTGGCGGAGGTGGTGGCCGCGATGGTGGCCGCGACGGCTCGGACCTGCGTTACGATCTCGAAATCTCGCTCGAAGACGCTGCACGCGGCATCGAGAAGGAAATTTCCTTCCGCAAAGCCGTCACGTGCGAGCGTTGCGACGGCTCCGGCGCCGAGCCCGGCTCGAAACGCGTCACCTGCCCGACCTGCCGCGGCGCGGGACAAATCCGCCGCTCGGGCGGCATCATCACGTTTACCCAAGCATGTCCGACCTGCGGCGGCGCAGGCACGAAAGTCGAAAAGCCCTGCACCGCGTGCAAAGGCGAAGGCCGCACGGCGAAGACGACGAAGCTCAACGTCCGTATTCCTCCCGGCGTGGACACGGGCTCGCGTTTGCGCTCCGTCGGCAACGGCGAAGCGGGCATGGCGGGTGGCCAAGCCGGCGATCTCTACATCGTGATCAGCGTGGCGGAGCACGAAATTTTCGAGCGCCAGAACGACGATCTCTTCTGCGAGATCCCGATCAAATTCACGCTCGCGACGCTCGGCGGCTCGATCGAAGTGCCGACGCTCTCAGGCAAGGCTTCGCTCAAGATTCCCGTCGGTACGCAAAGCGGCACGACCTTCCGCTTGAAGAATAAAGGCATGCCCAGCCTGCGCGGCGGACATCACGGCGATCAACTCGTCCGGGTACACGTCGAAGTGCCGACAAGTCTCTCGCCCGAACAGCGCAAGAAACTGGAAGAGTTTGCGCAGCTCAGCGGCGACGCGAACGAACCGATGGCGAAGAGCTTCTTCGAAAAGGCGAAGAAGTTCTTCTGAGCTTCGGATGAGTTACACAGAGCGCACAGAGATGGCACAGAGATGGCACAGAGAACTGAGAGACTCGCTGGTTTATCACAATCAACGCGAGATAGCCGGATGGATAAGGAATTTTGAATAACGACTCTCTGTGCCCTCTGTGTAACCTGTCCCATTTTTCATCTCGATGACGCTCGAAAATCCCAAACTTTTCCCCTCGCTCGACGACGCGGTGGTTGCTCGTGAAAAGCTCCGCGCAACGGGGAAGAGAGTCGTGCTGACGAACGGCGTGTTCGATCTGCTGCACACGGGGCATCTCTACTATCTCCAGAAGGCGCGCGCGCTGGGCGATGCGTTGTTCATCGCGCTCAATTCCGATGCGAGCGTGCGCGAACTCAAAGGACCCTTGCGGCCGGTGCAGAACGAAACCGAGCGGGCGTACGCGCTGGCGGCGACGTGGTTTATCGACGGGATCGTCGTCTTTCGCGAGAAGCGGCTGACGAACGAGATCCTGGCGCTGAAGCCGGATGTGTATTCGAAGGCCGGCGACTACACGCTCGATAAACTCGATCCGGGCGAGCGCCGGGCGTTGGAGAGCGTGGGTGCGAAGATTGACTTTATGCCTTTCCTGCCGGGTTTCAGCACCACGGCGCTGATTGCGAAGATCAAGGCGGCGGGGGATATCTGATTTTATGCGCGTTGTGATTCTTGGTTCCGGTCGCGGCAGTAACGCCGATGCGATCTTGAAAGCCCAGTCCGAGGGAAAACTCGGCAAGGCCAAGGTCGTACAGGTTTTTGCCGACAAGCCTGATGCGGGGATTCTCACGCTGGGGGCGCGGTATGGCGTGCCGGCGGCGTTTCTCGATGCGGCGCCGTTTAAGACCAAACTCGAAGGCGAGGGCGAGGCGCGGTACATCGCGGCGATCGAGGCGTGCGCGCCCGATCTGGTCGTGCTGGCGGGGTTCATGCGCGTGATCAAACCGGGTTTCTTGAACGCGTTTGCCGGGAGGATCATCAATCTACACCCGAGTTTGCTGCCGAGTTTTCCAGGGCTCGATGGGATCGGGCAGGCGTTTCGGCGCGGGGTGAAGATCACGGGCTGCACGGTACATTACGTCACCGCGGAAGTGGATGGCGGGCCGATTTTGGATCAGGCGGCGGTGCGAATCGAGGCGACGGATACGCTGGAGTCGCTCGCGGAGAAGGTGCATGCGGCGGAGCACGCGTTGCTGCCGGCGGTGATCGCGCGGTTGAGCGAGGGGCGTTGAACGGCGCGGAAGGCCGGGCTCTAACGAACGTGGCTACGATTCGGAGCGGGGCGGCGGTTTTAGGGTGGAGCGGGCGCTCCGCGCACGCTGAGCGATGCAGGGCGGCGATAGCTTCGGGAAATGCGGGTGATCTTGAATAGCGCCCTCGAAGTGCGCGTTTCGCCTCGGCTTGCGGCCTACCAGCCGCCTTGGCGCGGGGCCTCGGTGGTGGGAGGCGTGAAGGGCTTCCCGTTGATCGTGACGTTTTTGACCGCGAGGTTTTTCACGACTTCACCGAGCTCGAATTTTTCGTCGGCGACGGTGAGCGTGATGTTTTCCAGTGTGATGCCGTCGACGATGTCGATCGCGTTGGGATTGAGGATGCCGAGGGTGCCGTAGCTGCCGGTGACGTTTTTGATCGTGACGTTTTTAACGACAGACGGTTGGAGCGGGTGGCCTTTCAGATCGAAGAACTGGGTCCAGGGTTTCACGTCGAAGAGGCGGCCGCCGGTGCTGTTTAAGGTGAGGTTTTCGAAGGTGAGGTTTTCGTAGAGCTGGGGCGTGTCGGGGCGGAGCTTGAGACGGACGACGTTGTTGCTGCCGCCGATCGTGCAGTTCCGGATGGTGACGTTGCGCACGATGGTGGCCTCGCTGCCGCAGGTGAGCACGCCGTGGCCGTCACCAAACTCGCAGTCCTCGATGAGGATGTTTTCGACGGGCGGAGATGATTCGTCCTGAAGCGCGAGCGGGCCCTTCGTGCCTTTTAACGCGATACAGTCGTCGTCCACGGAGATCTTGCAGCGGCGGATGGTGACGTTCTGGCAGCTGTCGATGTCGATGCCGTCGGTGCTGGGAGCGCGGATGACGCTGCCCTGACCGGGTGTGGCGATGTCGAGACCTTCGATGACGACATCGCGGCAGCGGTAGAGGTGGACGTTCCAGAAGCCGGAGTCGCGCAGGGTGAGGCCTTCGATCCGCACGTCAGTGCAGGTATCGATGAGGAACATACGCGGACGCTCGATTTCGAGATTGGTGAGGTTGCGATTCTCTTTCCGGCGTTGCCAGAAGGCGGCCCAGAAGAGGATGCCATTGCCGTCTATCTTGCCGGAGCCGGTGATGCGGACGCGGGTGAGGTTTTGGGCGTTGATGAGGGCGAGGCGCCACTCGGGGAAATGGCCTTCG
>CAMLSH010000165.1 GCA_946482625.1 uncultured Opitutaceae bacterium | reverse complement strand
TCGTCGCTTCGCCGGCGATGCGGGCGAGGACTTCGAGCTCGGTGAGGCCGTTGAAGAGCGGGAGGATCATCGGCTGCACCGCGACGATGGTACCGTCGGCCGTGCGGGCATCACCCCAGGATTCGAGATAGTGCGTCGCGGCGATGTGCGCGGAGACGTTCGTTGAGGTCTCGTCCACGTAGTAACCGTGGCGGACGACTTCGGAAACCAACTTCTGCAACTCCGCCCAATTCAGATCGGCAGGCGCGTTGTAGACGGGATTTCCACCGAGAACGACGAGGGTCTTGACCGAGCCGGACTTGATAGCTGCGGCGAGATCGTTGATCGAAGCGGCGGCAGGCGCGGGAACTTCGAGGAAGTCGATCGTCTGGCCAACGTTTCCGAGGGCGACGTTGATCGCGTAAGCGACGGCGTGAACTTCCGCCGGCAGATGCGCACCCGCGACGACGAGGGACTGACCGCGATGGGCTTTGAGATCCTCGACACAAGCGGCGATCCACTTGTCTTTGTCTTTGAAATCGAGGCCTTGAGCGAGCGGCACGAAAGAGGAATCACCCGTGATCTGGGCGGCGAGTGCGCCGGCCAATGCGAGCATGTGGCTCGACGCGAGACGCAGGCGATGATCGGCCATGCCGCCGGTGAGCGTGAAACCGCTCTCGACGACGTAGAGGCGGTTCATCTCGTCCTTCACGGACGTGACTTTGCGGCCCTTGGTGAACTCACGGGAGTAATAGAGGCTCGCGGCTTCCGAGTGGAAGAAGTCCGCATCCAGCGACACAATACGCTTCGCTTTGGCGAACTGGTAGAGGGGCTGGACGTTTTTCCCAAACGCGGCCTGACCGGCGGCGAGCGGTGCGGTTTCGCTGACAGGCTCGTACTCCGCCCAGATCGCCCGAGGGAATTTCGCCTTCAGGCGCGCGACGAGTGCGGCGCGTGTAGGCGAGCCGGATTCTTCGGCGAGAAAAGCGAGACCGGCGCCTTGCGCGGTTTCGTAGGCTTTGCCGATACCGGCGAGTTTGTCCTGCACTGCGGCAATCGTGACCGCGGCACCGCCAACGGTGTGCGTAGTAGCGCGGTCAGGATCGTAGAGATCAAGCACCGAGGCTTGGACGAAAGCGTTCGAGCCACCGCCGTAAGGAGCGTAGCTCGGGTTACCCTCGAGCTTGGTCGGACGACCTTGATGAGTCTCAGCGATGACGGGGATGGCCGACTTGCGCATCGGCATCGCGGTGGCGAAATAGAGCGGGAGACCCGGGACGACGCCTTCGACGGATTTTCCGTACGGAAGGATGTGGGCTTCGGGACGGCGGCAACCGGTAGCCAAGCCTACGCCACCGAGGGCGAAGGAGGCGGCCATGAGCTTGAAAAACTGGCGGCGATCAACGCCGTCGAGATTCGAAGCGCCCTCGGGGAACTCGCGTTCGAGGTGCTGCTTGAAGCCCGGCGTGGCGGCCATCTCATCGAGACTGCGCCAGTATTTCGGGCCGTTCAGCTGCTCGCTGGGTGAGGGTTCGGGATGGAGAACTTTGCGTTTCATCGATGGCAACCGGTGCAGCTTTGCGGAGGCGAAATTTTGTTGTTCTTAACGAAGTCGGCAGCCCACTTGGCGTGCTCGTCGGCGTTGGCAGGCGTCCAATTTAAGTTGGTGACCTGATCGAGCGGGCGAACGGCGGAGGCAGGGTCGCGATGGCAATCGAGACAGAAGCCCATCGAGAGCGGCTTCGAGTGCGTCACGACATCCATCTCATTGATCTGACCGTGACACTCGACACACGAGATACCACGGTTCACGTGGACGGCGTGGTTGAAATAAACATAGTCCGGCACCTGGTGGATTTTCACCCACTTGATCGGATCGCCGGAGGCGTAGCTCTCACGAACGGGGGCAAGCGCCGCGCTATCGGTGCGGATAACGCTGTGGCAGTTCATGCACGTCTGCGCGGTCGGCACGGTGGAGGTCGCGCCCTGATCGACGCCGATGTGGCAGTAGCGGCAATCGATGCCGAGCTGGCCGTTGTGCAATGCGTGGCTGAAAGGTACCGGCTGGACGGGCGCGTATCCGATCCGTGTGTACTTGGGCGTGGCGTAGTAAGTCGTGGCGGCGGTGACGACGCCCACGAGAATCAACACGAAGATGATGATCTGGAGCGGCAGCTTGTTGGCCGACTTGGGAAAAATATGCGACATAAGCCGGGGGGGCGTTAAACGGCGTCGCTCGAACGAGCGACCGCGCGCGTCTCGGTGCGCAGGTGGAAGGGCGCGGATGCGGAGACCGGAGCGGCCGCAGGGGACGGAGATTTGGCCAGCAACTTAGGCGCGATGCCGGCGGCAGCCAGCAGGCCTAGAAACTTGGCAAAGAAACTCTTTCGAGAGTGTTGAGTGCTCACAGTTCTTCGTAAAAAGTTAAAGTCGGTGCGCAGCGAACGCAGCGAGGATTAGATTGTAAACCAAAATTTAGAATCGGGGATTTTTTTAAGCAGTAGAATTAGCACAGCGGTGCCGCACCGATGGTTCCGCTTATCGCACGCACAGCCGGCTGCGCGTTTTTTGCGCGACCGATCGCCGCCAAAAATCCTGGTCAAATACTCGCCGATTCAGACGAACACGCCGTCGCGCATCGGACGCACGGTGTCGCACCGTTGGGCGATGTCGGGATTGTGTGTGACCAGCACGATCGCCTGGCCGTGCTCACGAGCCAGCCGGGTCATGAGGTCGAAAACCACGCCGGAGTTTTTAACATCCAGATTTCCTGTCGGCTCGTCTGCCAGAAGGATGGAGGGCTGGTTCGCGAGAGCCCGGGCGATAGCCACGCGTTGTTGTTCACCTCCGGAAAGATGCGTGGCGAGGCGATGCGTTTTTGCACCGAGACCCACGGCGTCGAGGAGCATTTTGGCTCGAGCGGTCATCTCGGCCGGACGCAGGCGGCCGAGCTTGCGCATCGGGATCATGACGTTTTCCAGCGCCGTGAATTCCAGCATCAGGAAGTGAAACTGGAAGATGAAGCCAATGTGCTCGTTACGCGTCTGGGTACGTTCGTCGTCGGTCGCGGCAGCCAGGTTTTTACCGCCGATCCAGATTTCCCCTCTCTCCGGACGATCCAGCAAACCCAGGAGATATAAGAGAGTGCTTTTGCCGCAGCCAGAAGGGCCGACGATCGCCGTGACGGTGGCGGGAGCCGCCGAAAAAGAAACTTCGCGCAACACGTGGACGCGCCCCTCCCCTTCGCCGAGATAACGCACCAGCCGTTCGCAGCGGATCGATTCGCCGCCGCGCGGAGCCGGCGATTGGGCCACGGGGGACGAAGGCGGTTTGCCGTTGCCGGTGTTATTCATTGCGAAGCCCCCCGGATGATCGCCGCTGGCTCAAGTCGCGCAGCCCGGCGCGCGGGCAACCAACTCGCCACGAAAACCACCACCGTCGCGGCGATCGCGGCGCCGATGTAGTGATCCACGCTCCAAGCGACGACCACGTGGTCGGTTGAGAAAATGCCGCGCACTTTAATCGGCACGCTCGAAACGACGTACGTGCTCGCCACGCCCAAAAGCCAGCCAGCCAGCACGCCGACGAGGAGCACCAGCCCACCCTGCAGCATGAAAATCGAGCCGATGTCGCTTCGCGTGAAACCCATTGAACGCAGGATCGCGATGTCCTTGGTTTTCTCCATGACGATCATCGCCAGCGTATTGAACATCCCGAGACCGGACACGATGATGATCGTCGAAACCATGATGGCCGCCGCGATGCGGAAAAAGAGAAACACATCCAGCCAGACTTTCTCGCGTTGCTGCCAGCTCGTCGCGCGATGGCTCGCGACCAGCTCGATCTGCTGAGAGATTTCCGGCGCACGGTTCGGATCGCGCAACGATAGCTGCAGGAAACTAGCTCCATAGGGCCGCTTGAGCAGCGTGCGCGCCTCGCTCAAATGCAGAAAAATTCGCACGCGATCGATCTCACGCACGCCTGTCTCATAGATCGCAGCGACCCGGTAACGGGTCGATTGCCCGGCGTAGGTCAACAGCACCGAGCTGCCCGGATTGATACGCAACCGCTCGGCCAACGCCGCGCCGACCAAAATACCCGAAGGCGAATCGCGAAACCCGGCGAGTTCCCCCAGCACGATTTGTTGCCCGAGGTTGGAAACCGACGTGTGGTCCTCCACCTTGATGCCGATCACCTGCGCGTTATCTTCGCGTGTCGCCGATTGGATGAGCACGCTGCCGCGCACGACCTCCGACATGCCAGTGATGTCGGAAAAACGTGTCAGCGCCTCGCGCAACAGCCGCGGCTCCGCGATGCCTTCTTGGTAACGCCGGTCACTTTCCACCGTAATGCCCGTCACCGGCCCCGGTTTCTGCGCGTCAGCCGATTCCAACGGGATGTTCACCGTCGTCGCCTGGAATTTATCCTCCACCCGGATCGCGCCGTCTGTGCCGAGAATAGTCCGCACAAAAAACTCTTGGAATCCCGACGTCACCGCCTGCGTGAGCACGATGAAACCCACGCCGAACGCGATGCCGATGAGGCTCATCGCCATCGACCGTTTCTTCGCGAGCAGGAAACGGAGCGCGATCTGCAGATTGGTGCGCATTAACGGCTGGCTTCCTGCACCACACGGACTTTCTGGCCGTCACGAAATCCGGCGGGATTGTCCACAATGACCAGATCGCCTTCGTTCAGGCCGGAGTCGATGTGGGTGTGTTTCATGTTCTCATAGCCGATGACTACCGGCACAAAACGCGCCACGCCATCGCGCACGACAAATACCGCATGACCCAGCATCGCCCGACGCTCGACGAGCAGCGCATTTTCTTGACGCCCGGTGGTGATGCTGGCCTCACCCGTCAACCCCGGCGCAAGCAACGCCTCGTCGATGTCGATTTTGAGGAACGCCGTATAACGTTTCGTGCGCTCATCGGCGCCGGGCAGCACACGCTCAACCTTCGCCGTGAATAATTTTCCGCCATGCCCGAGCAACTGCACATTCGCCGTCAGGCCGGGACGAATACCGGCGAAGTGTTCCTCGCTGATCTGCGCCTGGACAAGCCGTGCCTTCGAAATGACGCGGGCGAGTAATTGGCCGGGCCCGACAAGCTCCCCATTGATCGCAAAGATCTCCGACACCGTGCCGTCGTCGGGTGCGAGCACCCGCATCTTCTCCCTTTGGAGGCGCTGTGTTTTCAGCGTGTTCTCAAAATTATCGAGCGTTTGCTGGTTGTTGATGCTTTCCGTGGCCAATCGATCCTGCGCTTGCGCGACGGCACGTTTCGAACGGTCGAGTTCCACCTTCGCAAGTTTTCCCTGATCGACCAAGCGCGTGTTGTTGCGCACCGTTTCCTCCAACGTCTCGATTTCGAAACGGATCGGTGAGCCCAGATCGATGCGGGCCTTCGCCGCCCTGGAATCGGACTCGGTCCGCTCGATTTCGAGATCCTTGTCCCGCGGATCGATCTCGAATAAAACATTGCCCGCCTTCACCTCGGTGCCGAGCTGCACGTGGCTTTTCAAGATGCGCCCGCCGGATTCGCTTTTGATCTCCATGCGAAATTCCTCCGTCACAAGGATGTTCGCCGGCACGGCCTGCACCGCGGTACCGCGCGTGACCGGCGCGACCACCGCCTCCGGCTGAGACTGGCGATAGCCGAACCAACCGGCGGCGCCCAACGCTACCAGCAAGCCGCCGGTCACAAAAATTTTCATCGATGCCATGATAATTGAAAATGAGTTCCTGAGTCTCGGCTGGCGTGCGAATTTATTGCGCCGTCCCCAGCCGCACGGCTGGATCGCGCCCCCGGTTTGAAAAATAGGTGGCGAGTGTCGTGTAGAAATCCGCGCGGGCCGCGTTCACCGATTGCAACGCGGAGTCAGCGGACTGACGGGCGAGTTCGACTTCGCTCTCGGGAATCCAGCCGGCGGCGACGTCCTTTTCGAGAGCGGTCACTGCACCCGCAGCACCGGAGTGTGCAAGCTCCGCCTGCTCCAGCTGCCGCCAGGAAAGTTGCACCCGCGCGACATCTGCACGCCGCTCGTCCGCTTCAAGCCGCGCAACTTGGTCGCGATCTTCCTCATACGCCCGCAACCGCGCCAGCGATGCGCGTTGCGACGCTTTCGCGCTGAACCCGTCGAAGAGCAACCAGTCCACCGTCGCGAAGGCGTTCCACGACGTGATCAACGCCTTCGGCCCGAGCGCGTTGTTGTCCGGATTACGGTTGTCCTGGCTTACGGAAAAACTCGCCCCGAGTTTCGGACGAAGCCGCGTTTTTTCGATCTGATAGCGGAGGTTTTCCATGCGCACAGCGTCCTCGGCGTTTTGCAAACGCACCGACATCACCGCGCCGCTGTCGGCGGAAAGCGCCTTCACGACGGCGTCAATTCCCGTTGGCTTCGGCAGTTCGACGACCACCTCAGGTAGTTTTTCCACGGTTACACCAGTGAGTCGTGACAGATTGCGAACGAGAATGTCTCGATCGTTTTCGAGCCGCTGAAGGCTTATCTTCATGGCGGTGATCTGCGCATCGATAAGGCCTGACGACGTGGAGGCTGCAAAGCCGTCTTCAACCTGTTTTTTTGCAAATGCGAGCTGCCGGTCCAGTTCCGCGAGATTTTTGCGCGCGAGGGCCACCGAGCCGGTCGCAAGGACAAGATCGAAGTACCTCCGGCGTAAATCGACCGCCAGCATACGCCTCGTCTCATCCACATTCCGCGCGGAAATCGCCCGGGCTAGTTTCGACACCTGATAATTTTTCGAATACTCGCCCCAGCGAAAAATCGGCTGATAGACGTTAAAGTTGTACAAGACCGCCGCCAACGTCCGATCGCTCTGCACGCCGCCGTCGTCACGCTGCTCCAAAATCATACCGCCGCTGACGGCGGCATTCGCTCTCGGTAACATCGGCGCCCGCGCCATCCGGGCATTCTCCACCGCCTGATCTGCCTCCCAGCGCCGAATCAACACCGTCGGCGCCTCGTCCAATGCCTGCTTCAGCAAGCCATCCAGCTGCGGCAACTGCCGCTCGGGCAACACCGCCAGCAACGGATCGCTCGCCTCACCCTCCCGCGCCTGAACCGGCTCCTGAGCCATCACCAACACGCCGCCCACGACCTGCACCGCCACCCACCAAAAAAAATAAGGACGCAAAAAGGACATTCGAGCGATGACGTGGATGATGTAAGTAAATGAGTGTTCGCGTGAAAGTTTTTCAGCAGAAAGCCCGCGCCTGCGAAGACGAGCGGAAAAAAACGCGCGCCGTCAACGACAGGAAATATCCCCATCAGCTCCAAAAAATCCGCCCCGGCATTTTTTCCGAAGCGTGCTATAGTCCGGACGTATGATTTTCCTTCGCAGCATCGAGCGGCTGAATGGCGGACCCGAAGGCTACACCAACAATCCCTTTGCCGTTCCCCGGCTCGTCTCCCTGCGCAGTCTGACGTTCTCCGCGCCCGTGGTTTTCTTTACCGGCGAAAACGGTTCCGGCCAGGCCGCGCTGCTCGAGGCCATCGCCCTCCGCGCGAAACTGCCGATGCCCACCGAGCTCCCGCCGGAACACGAACCTTCGCTCGCCCCCACCCATCTCCTCGCCCGCAACCTGACTCTCCACTGGTCTCCAAAGACCCATTACGGCGCCTTCCTTCGATCCTGCGATCTGCACAGCCACGCCGGTTCGTCGTGCCTCGATTTCCTCCGGAGCCGCTGCGTACCCGGAGGACTTCATCTGATCGACACGCCCGAATGCACCTTTGCCCCCCAAGGTCAGCTGGGGCTGATCACCTTACTCAAGTCGCTCGTCGCGGAAAACGCCCAGTTCATCATCGCCACCAATTCGCCCATCCTCCTGGCGTTTCCAGGAGCGCAGATTCTCGATTTCAACGGGCCGGAGGTTCTGGAACGCGCGTACGACGAAGCTCCTGTGGTGAAATTCGTCCGCGACTTCTTACGCGATCCAGAAGAGCACACGCGAAA
>CAMLSH010000164.1 GCA_946482625.1 uncultured Opitutaceae bacterium | reverse complement strand
TTCATCCTCTGGCAATCCGCCTGCGCCCTCTACGTCACCGCGATGCTGATACTCGGCTCTCAGGAAAGCGCCCACGCCGCCGAATTCTTCCGCTCCGAATCGTGGACGCAGGCTCTCCTCACCCTCCGCCTCCTCGCCGGCCTCGCCATGACCGCCGCCTCCCTCCGCTGGCTCCGCGAAGCCTTCCGTCCCGCCCCCGCCACCCAATGAAACTCCTCCCACTCGCCCGCCTCTTCACGCTCACCGCAGGAGCCATGGATTTCGCCACCGGCCTCGGCCTCGTCTTTTTCCCCGCGCAACTCCTCCCGCTCATGCGCGTGTCCGTGCCGACGCCAGACGCGCTCGTCTTCCTCCGTTTCGTCGGAGCCTTCGTCGCCGCCGTCGGCGCGACCTATCTCTGGGCTTGGTCGCGCCGCGACACCGCATCCCTCCGCTTCGTCTTCGCGTTCACCATCATCTTCCGCTTCGCCGCCGGCACCTACTCCGCTTTCGCCATCGCGCGCGGCTGGCTTCCGCCCATGTGGCTGAGCGTGCCCGCCACCGATCTCTTCCTCGTCGCCGCTCAACTCTGGCTGCTCCGCCAACCGCAGCTCTGGTCCGATGAAAACCCCCGCTCCTGATCACGCCATTCTCGCCGACTTCGCCCGTCCACGCTGGCCGGTCTTTCTCGCGAGCGTCGCCGCCATCGCCGCGACCTACATCTACTTTCTAGTCTTCGCCGAATTCGCCTTCCTCGAATTCGCCTCCTCCTCCCTCACGCCCGCCCAAATGGAGCCGCTCATGACCGCTCTCGGCGTGGGCGGCATTTCCGGCAGCCTCCTCGCCGCCGCATTTTTCTCCATCGCGCGCATCCGTCGTCACCTCGCGCTCGGCTTCCTCGCTGGCGTCCTCACCGCCCTCTTCACGCTCAACGCCCACACCCTCACCACACTCCTGCCCGCCGCCGCACTGATCGGCCTCTCTCTCGGCTGGGGAACCGTCACACTGGCCCTCTCGCTCCGCCCCGCACTGGGCCTCGCGCATCTCGCCCCCGTCATCGGATGCGGCACCGGCCTCGCCTACGCGTTTTGCAACCTGCCCGCCGTCTTCGACGCGCCCCCCTCCACCCAGATACTCATCGCCGCCTGCGCCGCCACCGTCGGCCTCGTCTCAACTTTCTGGCTACGACCGCTCGAGGCCGTCTCATCTTCAACCACCCCGGCCCCGGCATTCGCGCGCATGCCTTTTTCCGAATCCGCCCTCTGGATCGTCGCATTCTTCGCACTGGTCTTCCTCGACTCCCTCGCGTTCTACCTGATCCAGCATGCCCCTGCGCTGAAGTCCGCCACCTGGTCCTCCGCCGCCACGCTCCACGCCAACGCTCTGACCCATCTTGCCGCCGCAATCCTCGCCGGCTTCGCACTCCGCCGCTTCCGCCCAGCACCCGTCGTCCTCACCGCGCTCCTGTTTCTCGTCGCCGCCTGCGCGCTCCTTAACTCCGCCAATCCGCCCTTCGCGCTCGCCCGCTCGCTCTACGTCGCCGGCGTTTCGATTTATTCCACTGCGCTCGTTTTCATCCCCGCCCAAAGCGCCCGTCCGTGGTTCGCCGCCGCCTTCATGGCCATCGCCGGCTGGATCGGCTCTGCCGCCGCCCTCGGCCTCGCGCTTCACCAAACCTCCGCCCACATCCCCGCCTGGACTCTCCTCCTCGCCCTCGTCGTGGGTCTGGCCGCGCTCGCCCGACCCCTGTTCTCCATCAGACTCAAAGGTTCCGCCCGCGTCGCAACCGTGCTGATCCTCTTCTCCGTATTCGCTTTTTCAGCACAGTCGGCGTTCGCGGTTGAGCTTCCGACCGACCCGCTCGTCGCCGCCGGCCGCCGCGTCTACATCGCCGAAGGCTGCATCCACTGCCACTCGCAATACATCCGCCCCGGCACGTCCGACGTCCTCCTTTGGGGCCCCGCCCACCCGCTCGCCGAAGTCCTCGCCGCCGAGCCCCCGCTCCTCGGCAACCGCCGCCAAGGCCCCGACCTCGCCAACGTCGGCAACCGCCGCTCCCTCGAGTGGAACCGCCTCCACTTGATCGCCCCGCGCACCATCTCCCCCGGCTCGCGCATGCCCTCCTACGCGTATCTGTTTCGCGGTGACGACCCGCGCGGCGAAGCCCTCCTCGCCTACCTCGACTCCCTTGGCGCCGATACCCTCCCCGCCCGCCTCGAAACCATCGCCCACTGGCAACCCTCCTCCTCCTCCTCGCCCGCTGCTCCCGGCCACCCCGCGCAGACCGAAAAACGCTTCCAACAACTCTGCGCCTCCTGCCACGGCTCCACCGGCCATGCCGACGGCCCGCTATCCTCGCAACTCAGCATCCGCCCGCCCGATTTCACCACGTCCACCTGGCGTCGCTTCCCGTCACCACCCAACGACACCACCCTCGCCCGCCTCATCAAGTTCGGCCTCCCCGGCTCCCCCATGGCCGGACACGAAACCCTCCCCGACGCCGAAATCCTTTCCCTCGCCGCCTACGTGAAGTCCCTGCACGCTCAGCCGGTCGCTCCATGAAAATCCTCATCGTCGAAGACGAACGCCGCGTCGCCCAGTTCGTCGAACGCGCCCTCGCCGAGCTGAGCCACACAACCCGCGTCGCCACTTCTTGCGCCGCCGCCCGCGACGCCCTCGCCGACACGCCTTTCGACGCCGTCATCCTCGATCTTGGCCTGCCCGACGGCGACGGCCTCGCCCTCCTCCGCGAATGGCGCGCCTCCGGCTTCAACGAGCCCGTCCTCATCCTTAGCGCCCGCGACGCCGTCTCCGATCGTATCCAAGGTCTGAATCTCGGCGCCGACGATTATCTCCCCAAACCCTTCGTCATCGACGAACTCATCGCCCGCGTCCGCTCCCTCCTCCGCCGCCACGCCGGCGGCAAGACCACCGTCCTCACCCACGGCGCCATCCGCCTCGATCTGCTCGCCCGCGCCGCCACCCTCGACGGCAAACCCGTCGAGCTCACCAGCCGCGAATTCGCCCTCCTCGAACTCTTCCTCCAAAACCCCGGACGCGTCCTCACCCGCACCCTCATCGCCGAAAAAATCTGGGAAGCCTCCTACGACCTCGAAACCAATTTGATCGACGTCTACGTCCGCCGCCTCCGCAAAAAATTCGAGACCTCACCCGACCGCCCCCTCCTCAAAACCATCCGCGGCACCGGCTACCAACTCGCCTAAGCCCGCCCAACCTTAGCCTCCGCCATTGGTCACTGGTCATTGTCCATTGGTCATTTCCCCGCCTTCCCACCTTCAGATTTCGGCCTTCAGATTTCGACCTTCGGATTTCCTCCATGACCTCCATCTCCCGCCGCCTCACCCTGAGCTTCGCCGCGCTCGTCACGATCACGACCGCCGCCGTACTCGCCCTCGGCGGCTGGCTGCTCTCGCGGCAGATGGTCCACGGCCTCGATCTGCTCAACGAAGCCGAATTCTCCGAACTCCGCGAACGCCTCGAAGCCGTCCCCGCCCCGCCCACCGCCGCCGAGATCTCCCGCCGCATCCGCGAACACACCGAGATCGATGCCGCCATGTACTACAGCCAGGTCCACACGCCCGACGGCACCATCCTCTTCCGCTCGCCCAATCTCGGCGCATCCGCGTTGCCGATACCGCCCGGCGACATGCCGCCCTCCTGGACGGACGAACTCCCCGACCTCGGCACCGTGCGCGTATCCGAATTTCAAGCCGGGCACCTCCACGTCCAGGTCGCCAGCCCGCTCGAACCCACCCACCGCCTGCTCCGCGACTACGCCCGCGTCAGCGCCTGGCTCCTCGGCATCACCGTTCTCGCCAGTCTCGGTCTCGGCCACGCGTTCACCCGCTTCGGCCTGCGCCCGCTCCGCCTCATCCGCGAAACCGCCAGCCGCATCCGCGCCGACCGCCTTGGCGAACGCATCCCCGTCTCCTCCGCGCGCGACGAAATCGGCGCCCTCGCGATCCTCCTCAATCAGATGTTCGACCGCCTTGAGACGTCTTTCACCCAAGTCACCCGCTTCACCGCCGACGCCTCGCACGAACTCAAAACCCCGCTCGCTCTCATCCGCCTCAACGCCGAAAAACTCCGCCCCTCCGTCGCCGCCGATCCCGCCGCCAACGCCGCCCTCGAAGACCTGCTCGTCGATATCTCCCGCCTCCACCAGATCATCGAGAGCCTCCTCTTTCTCGCCCGCGCCGACAGCGGCGGACTCTCCCTTCCCCGCCGCACCGAAGACGCCGCCCGCTTCCTGGAAAACGTCTCCGAAGACGCCCGCGCCCTCTCCGAAGACCGCGGTATCCACTTCGCCCTCACCGAAAACCCCGCTGGCCCCGTCCTCATCGAGCCCAATCTCCTCCGCCAGCTCCTCCTCAATCTCCTCAGCAACGCCCTCCGCGTCTCCCCACCCGGCGCCTCCCTCATCCTCGCATCCCGCCTGAGTCCGCATGCCTGGACGCTCACGCTCACCGACGAAGGACCCGGTCTCCCGTCCGACCAACTCGAACGCATCTTCGAGCGCTTCGTCCGCCTACCCCTGATCGTTGCAACAACAACGCCTGCGCTCGTCCCCGCGCCCCCCGGCGCCTCTGCGGCCTGCCCGACAGCCGCGCTCGAACCCTTCGCCGGTCACGGCTTGGGGCTACCTATCTGTCGCAGCATTGCCGGCCTGCATGGCGGCACGATCCACGCCGAAAACCGCTCCGACCGCTCAGGGCTCCGCATCGTGGTAGTCCTCCCGCGCTGAGTTTGTCCGCTCGTTTTCGGGCCCGCTTTACTGTATGGCCCAATAGCATCGGCGGATTGGTCTTCCGCATGCCCCGCCGACAGTCCCGATTTTACCTCGGGTTCTCCCCCTACATTAGCGCTTCATTTCCACCTCTTTTTGGCCGATGCCTTTTACAATGGGTGCCCCAGCAGCCAATCGCATGACTCCGGGAATGCGCCGTCCACCGCCTCGCTCATTCGCAGGCGGCTTCCTCCTGTGCGCCCTCCTCGCTTCTCTGACGCTGTGCCCCCGCAGCGTGCCGGCCGCCGAGAGCGCACCGGCCGTTCCTGCTGCAAAAAGCGAACTCTCCTACGCCGCGCATACTTACGGCGTGGAATCCGGCATGCCCCACAACGTCGCCGCCACTTTGGTCCAGACCCGCGACGGCTACCTCTGGGCCGGCACCGAAAGCGGCCTGGCCCGCTTCGACGGCACCCGTTTCATCAATTTTCGCGTCCGCAACACCCCCGGACTCCCGCATAACCTCATCCGCTGCCTCGTCGCCGAAGACGACGGCACTCTCTGGATCGGCACCCAGCGCGGACTTTCCCGCTGGAAAAACGGCCACCTCGAACTCGTCGCCCCGCTGGCCACCGCCGTCACCGGCGTCAGCCGCGATCCCTCGGGCCGCCTGTGGGTGTCTACGCTCGGCATGGGCCTGAAGGAGTTTCGCGACGGCGCACTGGTCGATGTCGATATGGGCGGCGTCCTCCCTCCCAGCGTCCAGTTGCGCACCGTCTTCGCCGATTCCTCGGGCCGCGTCTGGCTGAGCCCACGCGCCGGCAACCCCGTTTATCGCGATCTCGATGGCACCTTCCACCGCTTCGACGCCGCCGGCAACGCCTTGCACTCCGTCGTCCGCATGGTCGAAACCGCCGAAGGCACCCTCTGGTTCGCCGCCGAGGCGCAGGGACTTTTCCGCGTACGCGGTCGCGAGGTCCGTCGTTACGGCGCCGCTCAGGGACTCGGCGCCGAACCCGTCACCAACGTTCACGTCGATCGCTCCGGCCGCGTCTGGGCGCTCGCCCGCCGCGCCTTCGTCATGGCCAACGTCGACGGCGACGCGTTCACCCCGCTCCAACTCCCCTCGGTCGATCACTGCCGCGCCATCATCCAAGACCACGAAGGGAGCATCTGGATCGGCACCTCCGGCTACGGCATCTCCCGCATCCGGCCCACCAGTTTCCGCATGTACAGCTCGCGCGAAGGCCTTCCCGGCGACGGCGTGCGCAGCATCGCCTCCGACAATCAGGGCAACGTCTGGGCCGGTATCCCCGCCGTCGGCGTCGTCCAGCTGAGCGCCTCCGGAGAGATCTCCACGGTCAGAGCCAGCACTAGTCCCATGGATGAAATCTGGGCCCTCCTCCACTCCACCGACGGCCGCCTCTGGATCGGTCGTCGCGGCTCCCTCCTGATCCGCCACCCCGACGGCACCGAAGAGGAGAACCCAAAAATCCGCGGTATGCGCTGCCTCTATCAGGATCGCAAAGGCGCCATCTGGTTCGGCACCGAGCAAGACGGCCTCATCCGCTACGCCGATGGCGTGTACACCCCGATGAACGAAACCCTCGGCATCCTCCCGACCATGGTCGTCATGGACATCGCCGAGGACCGTGACGGCGCTTTCTATTTCGGACTGCGCACCGACGGCCTCGTCCGACAAGCTCCCGACGGCACCATCACTCACTGGAGCTCGGAAAACGGCGACATCATCGACGACGTCCGCGCCATCCATTGCGACGCCGACGGCCGCGTCTGGGTCGGCAGCAAAGGCAGCGGCCTGCTCCTGCTCACGCCCGACGGTCGCTGGCATCAATCCGAAGACCTTTCCGCTCCCTTCAACGACCTCGTCTCCGCCATCCAGGAAGACGACCACGGCCGCATGTGGCTCGGCACGCCCAAAGGCATCGTCTGGGCCCCCAAGGCCGAGCTCCTCGCCATCGCCCGCGGCGAACGCCGGGCAGACTCCTTCGCCATCGCCAGCGAAACCGACGGGGTGATTCCCAGCACCGTCGGCTTCGGCTCCCAACCCACGTCACTCAAAGATCACGACGGCCGGCTCTGGTTCGCCACCTACCGCGGCCTCGTCGTCGCAGATCCCGGCCAGGTCCCCGTCAACAGCGTTCCCCCGCCACTTCTCATCGAACGCGTCCTCATCGACAATCAACCCGTCACCCCCTCGGGCGACGCCATCCACGTCCCCGTCGACGCCCGCGATCTCGCCATCGAGTACACCGCCTTCAGCTACATCCGATCCTCCCGCGTTATCTTCCGCTACCAACTCGAGGGCCACGACCCCCAATGGATCGAAGCCGGCAGCCGCCGCACCGCCTACTACACCAATCTCAAACCCGGCACCTACCGCTTCCGGGTCATCGCCGCCAACGACGACGGCGTCTGGAATCACCAAGGCGCCTCGCTCACCCTCGTCCAGCCGCCCGCCTACTATGAGAGCGGATGGTTCTACGTCCTCATCGGCTCCCTCGCCGGCGCAGCCCTCTACGGCTTCTTCCTCTGGCGCACCAAAACGCTCCGTCGCGACAAGGAACTCCTCGAATCCCGCATCGCCGAACGCACCCGCGAATTCGCCCGCGCCAAGGAACAAGCCGAGGCCGCCACCCAGGCCAAAAGCCTTTTCCTGGCTAACATGAGCCACGAAATCCGCACCCCGATGAACGGCGTCATCGGCATGACCGGACTCCTCCTCGACACCAAACTCGACGAAGAACAACGCCAGTTCGCCGACACCGTCCGCAAATCCGCCGAAGCCCTCCTCGGCATCATCAACGACGTCCTCGACTTCTCCAAAATCGAAGCCGGCAAACTCGAACTCGAACGCACCGATTTCAAAATCCGCGACGCCGTCGAAGACATCGTCGAACTCCTCGCCGAAGCCGCCACCCGCAAACACATCGAACTCGCCTGCTGGATCGATGACGACGTCCCCACCGAAGCCATCGGCGACCCCGGCCGCTTCCGCCAGATCCTCCTCAACCTCACCAGCAACGCCATCAAGTTCACCGAGCAGGGCGAGGTCTTCGTCAAAGTCTCCCGCGAACCCGCCACCGACGGCCGCCTCGTCCTCCGCGTCGAGGTCCGCGACACCGGCATCGGCATGACCCCCGAAGCCGCCAGCCGCCTCTTCCAATCCTTCACTCAGGTCGACGGCTCCGTAACCCGCCGTTTCGGCGGCACCGGCCTCGGCCTCGCCATCTCCCGCCAGCTCGTCGAGCTCATGG